>DITZ01000030.1:0-188 GCA_002422985.1 Sphingomonadales bacterium UBA6171 | reverse complement strand
GCGCGTGCCGAGGCCGGTGCCCTGTTCCCCAACCTGCCGCTGACCGACCCGGACCGGCTGGAACTGAAGGATTTCGACGGCCTGATCCTGTCGCCCGGCGTGCCGCTGAACCGCCACCCGCTGGCCAGGGCGGCCCGCGCGGCGAACCTGCCCATCCTTGGCGATATCGAGCTGTTCCAGCGCGCGCG
>DITZ01000082.1:18896-63581 GCA_002422985.1 Sphingomonadales bacterium UBA6171 | reverse complement strand
GGAGGGGCCGGGGGTGGGGTCAGCGCCCGCGCGGATTCACAGGATCAGCAGCTGGTTTGGCAGTTCGTCGTCATTCTGCGGGGCGGGGGGGAAGTGGGCGGCAAGAATGTCGCCGGCGCGGGCGATGGCGTCGATGAAGCCCTGGGCGGGTTGATTGGCGGCCATGCCGGCCAGCAGGGCCTGGGCGGTATCGCCCCAGATGTCGGGCGGTACGCGGGAGAAGATGCTCTGGTCTGCGATCACCTCCACCACATGATCTTCGGCCGAGACATGGATGAGCACGCCGGTGCGGTGCGAGGTGCGGTGCACGCCGCGCGCCAGGAATTGCTTGAGCGCGATTTCATGCACCCGTTCCTGCCGGATCGAGAGCGGGGCGAAGCGCTGCGCCACCGGCGACCACCAGAGCGCGAGCGTGGTGAGGATGAGGGTGAGCGCCTGGGCGGCGACATAAAGTTCGATGGTCTGCGCGTCGGTCAGCGGGCCGCTTTGCCACAGGCCGGGGAGCCCGGCCCAGCTGGTGGGTCCGAGAAGCTCGACCCAGCGGGTGGGGCCGAAGCCGGCGATGGTGAGGATGGCCGGCAGGGTGAAGGCGACGAAGGCCGCCAGCGCCAGCACCCATTCGACATAGCGATGCCGTTCGGTGGAGAGCGTGCAGAGGATTTCGCCGCTGGTGCGGGCCTCCGCCAGTCGGATGGCCGCCGTAATGCGGGCCTGGTCGTCGGCGCTGATGTGCATCACCATCCGCCGCTTGCGCCGCCGCCGCCAAAGCCGCCGCCACCGCCGCCGAATCCGCCGCCGCCGCCACCCCAGCCACCACCGCCGCCGCCCCAGCCGCCGCCAAGGCCGGGCCCCCAGATGACGACCGGGCCGACCCCGCGCCGGCCGCGGCGCCGGCCACGCCGGGCGGAGCGGAAGGCGAGGAAGATCCAGAACAGGAAGAAGAGCAGAAAGAAGACGGCACCCAGCGGTATGCCGCCCGCATCACCGCCGGTTTCGGCCGCCTTGCGGACATTTTCTGCCGCCTGATCGGCGGGCAGTTCCAGCTGATCGGCAATCGCGGCATAGCCATCGGCGACGCCGCCGGACATGTCTCCGGCGCGGAATTTGGGCAGCAGGCGGGTCTGGATAATCACGGAGGAGAGCGCGTCGGTCAGCACCGGCTCCAGTCCATAGCCGACCTCCACGCGCACCTTGCGGTCGTTCGGCGCGACCAGCAGGATGACGCCGTTATTGGTGTCTTTCTGGCCGATGCCCCAGTGCCGGCCCAGCTTGTAGCCATAATCCTCGATCGGATAGCCCTGGAGGCTGGGGATGGTGGCGACGATCGCCTGGGTGCCGGTGGCTTTTTCCAGCGCCTCGGAACGCGCGGTGATGCTGGCCTCCGCCTCCGGCGTCAGGATGTTGGCGGCATCCACCACCCGGCCCGACAGCGGCGGGAAGGTCTGCGCTGCGGCCGGCAGCGCCAGCAGCAGCGGGAGGATCAGCGCCAGCAGGCGCATGGGGCGGCCCTCGCTTACTTGGCGAACGACACGGGTGGCGCCGTTTCGGCATTGGCCGTGGTGGCCGCGAACGGCTCCTTCGGCTCGGCACCATAGATGGTTTTGGCGACGATAATCGCCGGGAAGGTGCGGATTTCCACATTATAGGTGCGGACCGCCTCGTTATAATCGCGGCGCGCGATGGAGATGCGGTTTTCCGTGCCCTCCAGCTGCGATTGCAGCGCGAGGAAATTCTGGTCGGACTTCAGTTCCGGATATTTTTCCACCACCACCATCAGGCGGCTGAGCGCCGACGACAGGCCGGACTGCGCATCGTTATAGGCGGCGACCTTGGCCGGATCGGACAGATCCTCGGCCTTCAGCGTGGTTTGCGTTGCCTTGGCGCGGGCCTCGGTCACGCCGACGAGCACATCCTGCTCCTGCTGCGCGAAGCCCTTCACGGTTGCCACCAGATTGGGGATGAGGTCGGCGCGGCGCTGATACTGATTCTCCACCTCGCCCCAGGCGGATTTCACGCCTTCCTCCTTGGTGGGAATGCTGTTCACGCCGCAGGCGCTCAGCGACAGTGCGGCGGCCAGCGGCAAGGCAAGTTTCAGGACATTCATTGTCACGCTCTCCCCAGAGGATGGGCCATAACCCGTGCAGTCCGATATGTAGCGCGATATAGGAACGGGCGATAACCATATCCAGCCCCCTTGCCAGCAGCGGCCGCATAAGGGAGAAAGCCGGGATGACCGGAGAGGGGGTTGCTCATGTTCAGTGAATTCAAGGCCTTCATCGCCCGCGGCAATGTGCTGGATCTGGCGGTGGGGGTGATCGTCGGCGGGGCCTTTGGCACCATCGTTGCGTCGCTGACCGGCGATGTCATCATGCCGGTGGTGTCGCTGCTGACGGGCAGCGCGGACTTTACCGAGAATTTCGTGCGGCTGGGGCCGATTCCGGCGGATTTTGCCGGCGATCGGAGCGATTATGCGGCGCTGAAGGCCGCGGGCGTGCCGATGCTGGGCTATGGCGCTTTCCTGACGGCGATCATCAACTTCCTGATTCTGGCCTTTTCGGTGTTTCTGATGGTGCGCTATGCCAACCGCTTCCTGAAGCCGGCGGCACCGGCACCAGCCGCGACCCCCGAAGATGTGCTGCTGCTGCGCGAAATCCGCGACAGTCTGAAAAAATAGCCGGCCTTCCGACCGGCCTTCCGAAAGGAGTGCGCCTATGATGCACACTCGACCGCCGGATGCGCTGCCGGTCCGCCCGACACGGCAGCAAGGATGCTGCTGGTGGCCAGCAGCAAGAGCGGCTTCCGCCCATATTGACCCGGCGTGACGGGGTCAAAAGCCGCTCATGGCGCGAGGCGGGAGCGATGGCCATTCATTATGACCGACGAGCACGGCCCTGCCTGTGCCATCTCGGCGGGTCAGCATGGACGCAAAGCGCTCTAATTCGAACGCACCTGAATCATCCTGCCCGGCGCGCGCGGCGGCTCGCCCTTGGGCAGCGCGTCCACATGCTCCATGCCTTCGGTCACTTCGCCCCACACCGTATATTGGCGATCAAGGAAGCCCGCATCATCAAAGCAGATGAAGAACTGGCTGTTGGCGCTGTCAGGATTCGACGTGCGCGCCATGGAGCAGACGCCGCGCACATGCGGCTGGGCGGAAAATTCCTGCTTCAGATCGGGCAGGCTGGAGCCGCCCGTGCCGCGCCCGTCGGGGCAGCCGCCCTGCGCCATGAAGCCGGGGATGACCCGGTGAAAGGGCACGCCATCATAAAAGCCGCTGTTCGCAAGCTCGACAATGCGGCCGACATGGTTGGGGGCGAGGTCCGGGCGGAGGCGGATGACCACCTCTCCGGTTGCGAGTGTGATGGTGAGCGTGTCTGCCATATTGGTCCTCCGGTTCCTGTGCGGCTGCCGCTTAGCCTTCGCCGGCACCGTTGGCATCTAAAAAATACCATATCGTGCCACTTGGCCTTGCTTCCCGGCGATTACCCCTGTTGAACCATGTTGTGACCCGCACCCGTTTCCTGTGTCTGCTTGCCGCCACCAGCCTTGCTGCTGCGGCCAATTTTTCGGGAACGGCCTGGGCACAACAGGCGCGTGATCCGCTGCTGGACGATCCGCTGCCTGATTTCGATCCGGGCGTGCCGCCGGAACTGCCGCCGGTGGCGCCGCCCGACCCGTCGCTGCTGGAGCCGCTGGCGCCGCTGGCAAGTTTCGACACCGCGCCGCGCGATGATTTCACCTTTGCGATGGTGGCCGAAGAAGGCCTGCGATACCAGGTCGCCATCGCCGGCTTGCAGCCGACCGGGCTTGAGCAGCAGTTTCGCCGCCTGTCGGCGCTGGTGCGCGGACAGAACCGGCCGGCGACCGCCGCGCAGATCGGCTCACGCGCGCGCACAGACACGCAGCTGATGGAAAGGCTGCTGTTTTCCGAAGGCTGGTATGGCGCGGAAGTGGACGCCAGCATCGATGCGCCGGACACCGGAGCCGCCAGCCCGACGGTGGCCGTGCGGCTGACCGCGGTGCCATCCAGCCGCTATCACTGGCGCGCCATCACGCTGGACCTGATACCCGACACCAGGCCGGCGCTGGCCGAAGGGTTTGGCCTGCGGGTGGGCGATCCCATGCGTGCGGCTGCGGTGGAGGAGGCCGAGGGCACCCTGAAGCTGAGATTGAACCGCGCGGGCTATCCCTTTGCCGAAATCGGCGTGCGCGACGTGGTGCTGGATAGCGATCAGCCGACCGGCACCTATATGCTGACCGGCGATATCGGCCCCATCGGCCGCATCGGCGACATTGTCATGAGCGGCTTCCAGCCCTTTGACGATGCGCATGCCGCGGTGATTGCCCGCTTCAGGCCGGGGGATATCTATAACGCCGATCTGATGGATGATTTCCGCCGCGCGCTGATCGCCACGCAATTGTTCGCGGGCGTGACCGCCGTGCCGGTGGACAGCGGCAGGCGCGATGCCGACGGCGCGGCGATTACCGAAATCCGCGTGCAGGGCAATCGCGGGCCGATGCGGCGGCTGAGCGGACAGATCGGCTATTCCTCTGGCGAGGGCTTCCGGCTGGAAGGGGCCTGGCAGCACCGCAACCTGTGGGCGCCGGAGGGGAAATTCACCGGCCGCATGGTGGCGGGCACCATCGAGCAGCGGGCGGCCGCCGAGATGGTGAAGAGCAATTTCCGCCAGCGCGACCGCACGCTGACGCTGGTGGCCGACATCGCCAATCTGCGCCGCCCCGCCTATCGCGCCGAAACGCTGACGCTGAGCGCGAAGATTGCCCGCCACTCGACGCCGATCTGGCAGAAGCCCTGGACCTACAGCTATGGCGTGGAATTGCAGGCATCGCGCGAGGAGGACCGATCATTGATCGAACCGCGGGCAGCGGCGCGCACCACCTTCCTCATCGCCTCGCTGCCGCTGGGCGTGGGGCGCGACACATCGGACAATCTGCTGGACCCGCAAAAGGGCTGGCGCGCGGCGCTGACCCTGTGGCCGGAACTGTCGCGGCAGGACGCACAGCTGGACAGCTATCTGCGCGCGATTGCCGATGCCAGCTATTACCGGACGGTGCGCGACGGGCTGGTGATTGCCGGCCGGCTGCGCGCGGGCACCATCCGTGGCGCAACGCTCGACAATATCGCCCCGACCCGGCGGCTCTATGCGGGTGGCGGCGGATCGGTGCGGGGCTTTGATTTTCAGGGCATCGGGCCGCTGGGCGCGAACGACCGGCCAACGGGCGGGCGCAGCCTGGCGGAGGCGAGCCTGGAGGGGCGCTGGCGCTTTGGCGATTTCGGCCTGGTCGGTTTTGTCGATGCCGGCGCGGTGAATGAAAGCAGCGTGCCGAGCCTTAACGGCACACGCGTCGGGCTGGGCGTCGGCGCGCGCTATTTCACCGGCTTTGGCCCGATGCGCCTCGACATTGCCCGCGCGGTGAACCCCGGCCCGCGTGATCCGAAGCTGTCGCTCTATATCTCCATCGGGCAGGCCTTCTGATGGCGACAGCCCCGGCAGCGGAAGCGACCGCCGACAGGGCCGTGCGCCGCTGGTGGCGCTGGCTGTGGCTGCCGGTGCTGCTGCTGTTGCTGCTGGGTGCCGCGGTGCCGGCGGGGCTGTGGTATCTGTCGGAAACCGCGTCCGGCCGGGCGTTTGTGGTGCGGCAGCTTTCGGGTGTCACGCTCGAATCCGGGCTGAATTTCCGTGTCGCCCGCATCGATGGCAGCCTGTTGTCGCGCTTCACGCTGGTGGATGTGACGGTGGTGGACCTGTCCGGCACGCTCGCCACCCTGCCCGTCGTGGCCGTGGACTGGGAGCCGATCACGCTGCTGAGCCGGCGGATTTCGGTCAACCGGCTGACCATCCCCTCGGCTCGGGTGCTGCGCATGTGGAATATGCACCCGCGCAACCCGAACACGCCGCTGCTGCCGGATATCGACATCCGCATCGACCGCTTCCAGCTCCCATCGGTAGTGCTGGAAAAGCCGGTGTTTGGCCGGCGGGAGGAAGTGGCGGCGATTGGCCGGGTGGATATCCACGCCGGGCGGCTGCTGCTGGAAACGCAGGCAACCGCCAAAGCCGGAGACCGGCTGCTGCTGCTGGTGGATGCCGAGCCGGATCGCAACCATTTCAACCTGTCGGCTGATCTGCGCTCGCCAAAGGACGGGATGCTGCCGGCGATGGCGGGGCTGCGGGTGCCACTGGCGCTGAAACTGTCGGGCGCGGGCAATTGGGCGACCTGGCGCGGGCGGCTGGATGCGGGCATCGACGCCGTGCCGATCGTGGATGTGGCGATTTCCGCCGACAATGGCCGCTTCCGGGTGACGGGTGACCTGACGCCCGCGTCGCTGCTGGGCGAGGCGTTTGCGCCGCTCGTCAGCCCGGCGGTGGCGCTGGATCTGACGGCGGAGCGGGAGGATGATCACATCAGCCTGCGCTTTGTGGCATCATCTGCCACCTTTGCCATGTCTGGCAGTGGCGGGCTGGACATCAAGGACAATATCCTCAGCAAGACCCGCGCGGACCTGATGGTGAAGCAGCCACAGCATTTGAACCCGGCGCTTTCCGCGGATAATCTGCGCGCGACGCTGATCCTGGACGGGCCGCTGGCGCAGCCGGCGATTGGCTGGTCGGTCGCGGCCGACCGGATAGGCTGGTCCGGCGACAACGGCCCGATGGGCGCCACCCGTCTGGCCGCACAGGGCAGCGTGCGGCTGCCGGCCGGCGCGGCGCCGCTGACCATTGCCTTCGATGCGCGCATGGCCAGCAGCTTTGGCCTGCCGCCGGAAACCGCCGCGCTGTTGCAGGATGCGCGGCTGCTGGGGACGATCAGCTTCAGCAATGGCACCACCACAGCCAGCGGCCTGCGGCTTACCACTTCGCAACTGTCAGGCACGGGCAATGCCCTGGTGCGGGCGGATGGCAGCCTTTCGGCCAATGTGGCGGGCCAGGTGCCGCGCATCGCCTTTGACGGGCTGGGCACGCTTTCCGTCAGCGCCGATGCAAGGATCATCCGGCGCGCGGGCGGCAATATGGCCGTGGACGGCAGCTTCGATGGCCGGGCGCTGACGCTGGCCAGTGCGGGCGCGGCGGATTTTCTGGGCGGGCTGCCATCGCTGCGCGGCGATTTCCGGCTGGCAGCGGCGGGCGACATCGCCGTCAGCAACGCGCGGTTTGACAGCCCGAATCTGAGCTTCGCCAAGGCCAGCGCGCGCTACAGCCCGGCGAGCGGCCAGTTCGCGCTGGATGCAGCCGGCACCAGCCGCGCCTATGGGCCGCTGTTCATCACCGCATCGGGCAGCAGCCGTGCGCCAAAGGCCATTATCCGCCTGCCCAAGCCCGGCTTTGGCGTGGGGATGACGGATCTGGTGGCCAATATCAGCCCGGCGGACGGCGGCATTGCGCTGAGCGTGACGGGGGATAGCCCGCAGGGCGATCTGGAAGGCCATGGCACGCTGCTGTTCGGCGATAATCAGCCGCTGGTGGCCGATATTGCGCTGGTGCGCTTCGCCGCCATTCAGGCCAGCGGCCGGCTGGTGCAGACACCCGCCGGGCCGTTCGCGGGCAGGCTGACGGTGGATGGGCAAGGGCTGGAAGGCAGCGTGGTGCTGGCCGATCGCGCCGGGCTGCAACAGGTGGATGTGAAGGCAATCGCGCGCGGCGCGCGGCTGCCGCTGGACCCGCCCGTGCTGGTGGGCAGCGGCACGGTGGATATGCGCTTTGTGCTGGGCGGCGAGACGCCGCAGATGGCGGGCACGTTCAATCTGGCCGGCGTGCGGCGCGAGGCGCTGGCGCTGACCAATATTGCCGGCCGCTTCACCATGGCGGGCGATCAGGCGAGCGGCCGGATGACGGTGGCCGGCCGTTATGGCGATGGCCAGCCCTTCCGGGGAACGGCGGCGTTGCAGACAATAGCGGGCGGCTATGCCGTGCGCGCCGATGGCATGCTGGGCAGGACGCCGGTGAAGCTGGAGCAGGCGGCGCAGATTTTGCGGCTGGACAAGGGCGGCTGGGCGCTGAAGCCGGTGCGCATAGTGCTGCCCGCGGGACGGCTGGTGCTTGCCGGCCAATATGCCGACCCGCTGATCCTGCGGCTGGTGCTGGAGGATGTGGACCTGTCGGTTGCCAACAATTTCGTGAAGGGGCTGGGCCTTACCGGCACCGCCGCGGGCCAGGTGAATATAAGGTGGGACAAGGGCTATCCCGTGCCGCTGGGCGCCGCCAATATCGAGGTGAAGAAGCTGAGCCGCGCCGGCATCGGCGGCGTCACCATCCCGGTGGACATGAAACTGTCCGCCCGCAGCAACAATGAGGATGGGCTGCTGCTGGGCGGCACCCTGTCCTGGCAGGGCAACCAGCTGGGGCGGTTGCTGCTGAAGCTTGTGCCCGGCGAAGGCGAGGATGCGACCAGCCGGTTGCTGAACGGGCAACTGTCTGGCGGGGTGCGCTATAACGGGCCGGTCGAGCCGATCTGGGCGATGTCCGGGCTGGAGGGCCAGGAATTGCGCGGGCCGGTTGCGGTGGCCGCCGATGTTCGTGGCACCGTGTCGGCCCCGGTGCTGAACGGCGTCGCGCGTGGGCGCGGGCTGCTCTATCGCAATGTGCTGTTCGGCACGGAAATTGATAAAATCAGCTTCGACGGCAGCTTCGATGGGCCGCTGCTGAAGCTGACCCGGCTGGAAGGGCGCGCCGGGCAGGGCATGATCAGCGGGTCGGGGACGCTCAATCTCGCCGCCGATGCGCGCAGCATCCAGCTGAACGCGCAACTGACCCGCGCGCGGGTGGCGGACAGCGATATCGCCGCGGTCACGCTGACCGGGCCGCTGGCGCTGACGGGCACGATACAGGCCGCCCGGCTGACCGGCGACCTGCGCGTGGACGATGCGCGCATTCAGGTGGTGCAGGTGGAAACCAGCGAAATCCCCACGCTCAGGGTCCGTCGCGCCGGCGAGGTGCGGGTGCCCGATCCGGAGCCGACCCTATCGGCGCGCGCGCTGGCGCTGGACGTGCGGGTGCGGGCCGACGACCGGGTGCGGGTGGAAGGCATGGGGCTGGACAGCATGTGGCGCGGCGACATGCAGGTGCGCGGCACCGCCGCCGCCCCGCAACTGGTGGGGACGGCAACGCTGGCCAGCGGCGATTTCAGCTTTGCCGGCAGCAGCTTTGACCTGACGTCAGGCCGGGTGGTGTTCAACGGCGCGCCGATGGACAGCAGCATCAACATCCAGGCGCAGACCGTGACCAATGATGTGACCGCCTTTGTCACCATCGGCGGCACGGCCGCGCGGCCGGAAATCCAGTTCAGTTCCACGCCGTCACTGCCGGAGGACGAGATTCTGGCCCGGCTGCTGTTTGGCAGCTCGGTGGCGGAATTGTCCGTGACCGAGGCCGTGCAGCTGGCAACCGCGATCGCCGGGCTGCAATCGGGCACCGACACGATGGGCAAGATCCGCCGGTCTGTCGGCGTGGACCGGCTGCGGCTGGTGAGCGAGGATTCGCTGACCGGCATGGGCACCGGCCTTGCCGTCGGCAAGCGGCTGACGCGCAACGTCTATGTCGAGGTGATTTCCGACAGTCAGGGCAATACGCTGGCGACGGTGCAATGGTCGCTGTCGCGCACGCTGTCGCTGCTGATGGAGATATCCAGCCTGGGGAATAACAGCGCCAATATGCGGTATCAGCGAGACTATTGAGAGGGGGGTGGGGTCAGCAACGCTGCGGTGGGGTCAACAACGGCACGGCAGCCGCAACTACCGCAAAGAAATCAATCGTCCGTCGGCGTCGTTGCGGCGCGGACGCCTTCCACGATGGTGCGGGCGGCGCCGACCACGTTGACGCCCCGGGTGCAGCCGGTCATGCCGCCGGCACCGACGGTGGAGCAGGAGCCGATGCCGGTGGCGGATGAACGGCCGCTGGCGAGTTCAGTGCGCTGGGCACCGACATTGTCCTGCCGGGCCACGGCGGCCTTTTCCTGTTCCCGCACATCTTTGGGGATGCGATACCGCTCTTCCTCCGGCCGGCGGGCGCAGACGATGATTTCGTCGGGATTGTCGGCCTTGGGGCAGGGATCCTCGCCATAGACCAGCACGGTGCGCGAGCGGTAATTCTGCGCTTCAGCGGCCAGCGGCCACAGGGCGGACACGGCGGCAAAAGCGGCGGCCGTGGTGAGGATGAAGCGCATGTCAGTCTCCGTGTGCCGAGGATTCGAGCCTTCCATAGAGGAAAGCGCGCGCGGGATGAACCCGTGATGACTTGCGGCACACAGGCAGCGGCCGTTACCGCCGTTCAGAACGCCTGTCGGCCCTGTTGACCCGCCGGCTTCAGCCCGTCAGTTGCGGCAGGGCTTCGGCGTAGCGGGCGACATCCGCGATGCGGCCGGCGGACACGCGGGACCATGTGCTGTAGCTGCCATAGGGCGGGCGGATGATGATGTTGCGCGCCTCCATGGCGCTGCGCAGTTTTTCCGCGTCGGCCACCTTCACAAACACAAAATTGGCCGACGATGGCAGCGATTCCAGCCCGGCTTTCCGGGCGGCGGCGGCGATCATCTCGCGGGCCTCGACGATTCGGCCTTTGGACATGGCGAGGAAGGCCATGTCGTTGAGCGAGGCGGTTGCCGCCGCCAGCCCGGCGGTGTTGCCGCCGACGCTCATGCCCCAGGGGCGGAGCCTGGCGATCAGATCGGGCCGGGCGAGCATATAGCCGACCCGCATGCCGGCCAGCCCGTGAATCTTGGAGAAGGTGCGCGTGACAATTACATTGCCGCCTTCGCGCACCAGCGCGGTGAGCGAGGCTTCAGCCGGGTTGTCGGTCAGCTCATTATAGGCCTCGTCCACCAGCACCGTGACGTTCGGGCCGACTTTCGCCACAAATTGCTTCAGCGCGGCCGCAGACAGCAGCAGACCGGTGGGATTGTTGGGGTTGCAGATATGGATCAGCCGGGTTTCGGGCGTGACGGCGGCGGCCAGCGCGTCGAGATCAATCTGCATATCGGGGCGTAACGGCACGCGCACCACCTTTGCGCCCTTGCGTTCCGCATAGAGGACGGGCGAGTCGAAGGTGAGGTCCGACATCAGGATATGGCCGGTGCGGGAGAGCGCCATGGTCGCGCAGATCAGCACCTCGGTCGAGCCGGCGCCGAGCATCACATGGCTGGCGGGCAGCTGAAAACGCTCCGCCAGCATGGCGATGAGCCGTGCTTCGCCGCGATTGGCATACCAGCAGCCGTCTGACGCGGCATCGGCGATCGCGCGGATGGCGGCGGGCGACGGGCCATAGGGGTTTTCGTTGCGGGCAAGAAAGGCCTGCCCGACGGGCGGGCCGAAGCCGGTGGCCGGCGGTGGCGGGCTGGCGGCAAAGGCCGGGGCCGTGGCCGCGATGGCGGCAGCCCCGCCGGCAAGGCCAAAGACGGAACGGCGCGAAACGGCAGCGGACATCAGCAGTCTCCCTGAATGGTCTTCTCGGGTGTATCGGTCCGGTGCGCGCTGGCCGCTCGGCTGGCGGCCTGAATGTGCACGCTATGGGCGGCGCGGCGGCCTGTCAATCGGCGGGCAGGCTGGCGATGAAACGCGCGATGGCAGCCGCCAGCCGGGGGCGCACGGCATCATGGAACAGCCAGTGGCCGACAGCGGGCCATTCCTCATAATCAACCCTGGCGCCGGCCGCCGAAAGCGCGCGCGCCGTGCCACGGGAAACCGCCGGCGGCACGATGCGATCCGCCAGCCCGGCTATCACCAGCGCCGGGATGGCCAGCCGGTCATAGTCCACCCGCGCGCCGCGCGCACTGTCGGTGAAAGGGAAGGCGATCTGGCGCAGCACATGGCCGCTGTCCCACGTCAGCTCCGCGATGGCGGCGCGCACTTCCTCTTCCGGCACGCCATTATAGACGCCGAACCGGGCGGATTTTTCATCCAGTAGTGTCGCCCGCTTCCACCAGCCCCAGCGGGTGGTGATGCTGGCGGACGCGCGAATGGCATCGATGCTGAGCGCGGACAGCCGCGACGAGGGCGCGGTGGACAGCAGGATGAGACCGGGCGGACGCACGGCCATCGCCAGCTTCTGCGCCAGCAGCCCGCCCATGGAATGGCCGAGGATGACGGGCAGCGCGCCCATATCCGCCACTTCCTGTTCAAGCGCGGCGACATAATCCTGAAGGGAAAGCGTCGCCAGGCCCGCCGGGGCCGGCGCGCCGGGGGCCACATCGTGCATCCGCAGCGTGGGCGCAACGCTGCGGATGCCCACGGCCTCCAGCTCCTCGCGCAGGGTGGCGAAGGTGGACGGGCGGCTCCACATGCCATGGATCATCAGGATGGGCGGCGTCGTCATTGCCGCATTATTGCACGATTCCGGCCGCCGCCAAGGCCGCCAGTGTGACGAGATCGGACGCGCCCGATGTCATGGGCGCAATCTGCACGCTGCTCGCCATATTCATCAGCACCGGGCCGATGACCTTGCCGCCGCCAAGCTCCTTCAGCAGCTTGGCGGCGATGTTCGCGGACTGGCGGCCGGGCATGATCAGCACATTGGCCGGCCCCGTCAGCCGGATGAAGGGATAGACCGCCGCCATATCGCGATTCAACGCCACATCGGCCGACAGTTCGCCTTCATATTCGAAATTGGGGCGGGCCGCGTCCAGCAGGGCGACGGCTTCGGCTATCTGCGGGTGGCTGGTGGGCGGATTGCCGAAATTGGAGAATGAGAGGAAGGCGACGCGCGGTTCGATGCCCAGCCGGCGGGCGGCCGATGCGGTTTTGCTGGCGATGTCGGCCAGTTGCACGCCGGTCGGCCGTTCGTTCACCGTGGTGTCGGCAATCAGGAAGGTGCCGGAGCGGCCGGCGAATACATGGAAGCCGAAGGGCGTGAGGCCGGGCAGCGGATCAACCACCATCTGCACCTGCGTCATCACCTGATGGAAGTGGCGCGTGATGCCCGACATCATCACATCGGCCTCGCCCAGCTCCAGCAGCAGCGCGCCGAAGATGTTGCGTTCATTATTCACCATGCGCTGCACGTCGCGCTTCAGATAGCCGCTGCGCTGGAGCCGGGCATAAAGGAAATCCACCATCGCGGGCACCAGCGGGCTGTTGGCGCTGTTGTGGACGGGATAATTTTCCGGGTCGGTCACGCCGATGCGGACAAAGGCCTCGCGGATCGGCTCTTCGCGCCCCACCAATATGGGGTGGCCATAGCCGGACTGGCGCAGCGACACGGCCGCGCGCAGCACCACCTCCTGCTCGCCCTCGGCAAAGACCACACGGCGCGGGCGGGCGCGGGCGGCTTCAAAGCTGGTGGCCAGCGCGGAGGAGGAGGGATTGAGCCGGGCGCGCAGTTGCAGCGCATAGGCGTCCATGTCGAAGATCGGCTTGCGCGCCACGCCGGACGCCATGGCGGCGCTGGCGACGGCCGCCGGAATCCGCTCGATCAGGCGCGGATCGAAGGGGGACGGGATGATATATTCCGGCCCGAACGACTGGTTGGTGCCATAGGCCGACGCCACTTCATCCGGCACGGCCTCGCGCGCCAGCGCGGCCAGTGCGTGAGCGGCCGCCAGCTTCATCGCCTCGTTGATCTTGGTGGCCCGCACATCCAGCGCCCCGCGGAAAATATAGGGGAAGCAGAGCACATTATTGACCTGATTGGGATAATCGCTGCGCCCGGTTGCCGTGATGGCGTCGGACCGCACGGCCTTCACCTCTTCGGGTGTGATTTCCGGGTCCGGATTGGCCATCGCGAAGATGATGGGCTGCGGCGCCATCGATGCCACCATCGCCTGCGAGACAGCGCCCTGCACCGAAAGCCCCAGAAACACGTCCGCGCCCTGCATGGCATCCGCCAGGGTGCGATCCCCGGTGACGATCGCATGGGCGGATTTCCACTGGTTCATGCCTTCGGTGCGGCCCTGCCAGATCACGCCCTTGCTGTCGCACAGCACGACCTGATCGGTCGGCACGCCCAAGGCTTTCAGCAGCTCGGTGCAGGCAATCGCGGCGGCACCGGCGCCGTTCACCACAATCTTCACATTCTTCATCTCGCGGCCCGTCAGGTGCAGCGCATTGATGATGCCGGCGGCGGCGATGATGGCGGTGCCATGCTGATCGTCGTGGAACACCGGGATGTTCATGCGGGCGCGCAGCTCATCCTCGATGATGAAACATTCCGGTGCCTTGATGTCTTCAAGGTTGATGCCGCCAAAGGTCGGCTCCATCAGCTCGACCGCGTCGATGATGCGGGCGACATCTTCGGTTTTCAGCAATATGTCGATGGAATCGACGTCGGCGAAGCGCTTGAACAGCACCGCCTTGCCCTCCATCACCGGCTTGGAGGCAAGCGCGCCGAGATTGCCAAGGCCAAGAATGGCCGTGCCGTTGGAGACGACCGCCACCAGATTGCCCTTGGCGGTATAGTCATAGGCCTTGTCCGGATCCTCCGCGATGGCGCGCACCGGCACGGCGACGCCGGGCGAATAAGCCAGCGACAGGTCGCGCTGGGTCGCCATCGGCTTGGAGGCAATGATTTCCAGCTTGCCGGGCCGGCCGCTGGAGTGGAACAGCAGGGCTTCACGATCCGAAAAGACCGGCCGCTCTTTGGGATCGTCGCTCACCGCTACCTCATCCTTGTTTCTGGGCTATACCCGGCTGATAAGGCGCAACGATGACCGCCGCAATCGAAACCCCCGGCCACAGCGCCGCCACCCCGATGATGCAGCAATATCTGGCGCTGAAGGCCGAGGTGCCGGAGGCGCTGCTGCTGTTCCGCATGGGGGATTTTTACGAGCTGTTCCTGGAGGATGCGGCGGTGGCGGCGCGCGCGCTCGACATTTCGCTGACGCATCGCGGCGAGCATCAGGGCCGGCCGCTGCCGATGTGCGGCGTGCCGGTGCATGCCCATGAGGCCTATCTTGCGCGGCTGGTGAAGGCGGGCCATGCCGTCGCGATTGCCGAACAGCTGGAGGATCCGGCGGACGCGAAGAAGCGCGGCGGCAAATCGGTGGTGAAGCGCGGCATCGTGCGTGTGCTGACAGCGGGCACATTGACCGAGGAGCGGCTGCTGGCGGGCGGACGCGCCAACTGGCTCGCGGCCGCCTTTCCGGGTGCCACGGCCGACGCGGCCGCCGGGCTGGCCTGGTGCGACATATCCACCGGCGCCTTTCATATGGCCGACCTGCCGACCGCCGCGCTGGCGGACGAGCTGGCGCGGCTTCAGCCGGCCGAACTGCTGTGGCCGGATGAGCGCGAACCCGTTGCCGGGGCGCGCGCGCAGCCGATGGCGCGGTTCAGCAGCCGGAACGGCGAGGCCGCGCTGAAACAGCGGTTCGCGGTGCTGACGCTGGACGGGTTCGGCCGTTTTGACCGGCCGGCGCTGGCGGCGGCTGCGGCGCTGCTGGCGCATCTGGCCGACACGGCGCGCGGGGTGCCGGTGCGGCTGGACCCGCCGCGCGCGATGGCCAGCGGCGCGGCGCTGATGATGGACGCGGCGACGCGGCGCAGTCTGGACATCATCGACGGGCCGGCCAGCCTGTTCACCGCCATCGACCGCACGGTAACGGCCGGCGGCAGCCGGCTGCTGGCAGACGCGCTGTCCGCCCCGCTGACCGACATCGCCGCCATCAACGGCCGGCTGGACCTGTTGCAATGGTGCGCGGGTGATACGGTGCTGCGCGAAAAGCTGCGCGACGGTCTGCGCGCCGCCCCCGATCTGGCGCGCGCACTGGGGCGGATTGCCGCAGCGCGCGGTGCGCCACGGGATCTGGGCGCGGTGCGGGACGGGCTGGCGGCAGCGGCGCGCCTGCATATGCTGCTGCTGGCGGGCGCGGAAGGCGGCGCGCCGGCGGCGCTGGCGCCGATCCTGGCCGCGCTCGCCCCGGCGGCGGGCCTGTGCCCCGGGCTGGCCGCGGCGCTGGTGGATCAGCCACCGGCAACGGCCAATGAGGGCGGCATCATCCGGCCCGGCCATGACGAGGCGCTCGATAGCTTGCGGGCGCTGGCGCAGGACAGCCGGGTCGCCATCACCGCACTGGAAGCGCGGCTGCGCGAGCAGACCGGCGTTACCGCGCTGAAGCTGAAGCATAATAATGTCATCGGCTATCATGTGGAGGTGGCGGTGCGGCTGGCCGATCCGCTGATGGCCCGCGCCGATTTCTTTCACCGGCAGACGCTGGCCGGCGTGATGCGCTTTGATACAGAGGAACTGCGCGGGCTGGCGAGCAGCATCGCCCAGGCACAGGCGCAGGCGCTGGCGGCCGAGGCCGCGCATCTGGAGGAGATGCGCGCGGATGTGGTGGCGGCAGCCGGCACTATCGCCGCCATTGCCGACGCGCTGGCGCAGACCGACCGGGCCGCCGCGCTTGCCACGCTGGCGCTGTCCGAAGGCTGGCGACGGCCGGAGCTGACCAGCGACACGGCCTTCCATATCATCGGCGGCCGCCATCCGGTGGTGGAAGCCGCGCGCCGCGCGCTGGGCGAAGCCTTTGTGCCCAATGATTGCCGGCTGGAGGCGCAAGCGCGTGTCTGGCTGGTGACCGGCCCCAATATGGGCGGCAAATCCACCTTTCTGCGGCAGAATGCCCTGATCGCGATACTGGCGCAGGCCGGCTGCTTTGTGCCGGCGACCGCCGCGCGCATCGGCGTGGTGGACCGCATCTTCAGCCGGGTCGGCGCGTCGGACAATCTGGCGCAGGGGCGCTCCACCTTCATGGTGGAGATGGTGGAGACGGCCGCGATATTGGCGGGCGCGACCGATAAATCCCTGCTGCTGCTGGACGAAGTGGGGCGCGGCACGGCGACCTGGGACGGTCTGGCGCTGGCCTGGGCCATCCTTGAATCCATCCATGACCGCATAGGCGCGCGCTGCCTGTTTGCCAGCCATTATCATGAACTGGCGGCGCTGAAAGACCGGCTGTCGCGGCTGGCGCTGCGGGCCATGGCGGTGCGGGAATATCAGGGCGCGCTGATTTTCCTGCACGAAGTGACCGAGGGGGCCGCGCCCGGCAGTTTCGGCCTACAGGTGGCGCGGCTGGCCGGCGTGCCGGCCGATGTGCTGGCGCGCGCCGCCGAGATATTGGCGCGGCTGGAATCAGGCAATGCCGCCGGCCATGCGCGCGACACGCTGGCCGATCTGCCGCTGTTTGGCGCACTGCCGCCCCCTGCCCCACCCGTGCCGCCGGCCGATGCCGTGCGGGCAAGGCTGGCCGATATTCACCCCGACGCGCTGACGCCGCGCGCCGCGCTCGACCTGCTTTACGAGCTGAAGTCGCTGGCAGACGGCTGAACCCAGTCGGCCCGCGCAATGCCCTGCGCCCACAGCAGCACGGTGAGGTCGCCATGGCGCACGGCGGCGTCTGCGGCGGCGGCGGCCCTCGGCTTGGCGTGATAGGCGATGCCAAGGCCCGCTTCCGCGATCATCGGAATATCGTTCGCGCCATCCCCCACCGCCAGCGTCGCGGCGGCGGGCAGGCCCAGCGCCGCGCGCTCGGCCATCAGCGATTCGCGCTTCACCTGCGAATCGACGATCGGCAGGGCAACGCTGCCATCCAGCGCACCGCCCGCGATGCCCAGCACATTGGCGACCTGACGATGAAAGCCGATGCGCGCCGCGATCGGCGCCGTGAAGGCGGTGAAGCCGCCGGAAACCAGCAGCGTCGTCGCGCCGCCCGCGCGCATGGTGGCGATCAGCGTCTGCGCGCCCGGCGTCAGGTGGATGCGCTCCGCCAGGCACCGGTCGATCGCGGTGGCTTCCAGCCCCTTCAGCGCGGCAACGCGCGCGATGAGCGCCGCGGCAAAATCCAGTTCGCCCTGCATGGCGCGTTCGGTGATGGCGGCGATTTCCGCCCTGAGGCCGGCAAAATCGGCCAGCTCGTCGATACATTCCTGGCCGATCATGGTGGAATCCATGTCGGCCACCAGCAAGCGCTTCAGCCGGTGCGGGCCGGCGGCCTGGGCGATCACGTCGATGCCGGGGCAGGCGGCCTCCACCGCCGCACGGGCGGCCGCCGGCGTGATGCCGCGCGCCACCAGATCGGTGGCCATGGGCGGATCGAACGCCACTTCGGCCGAGATGATGCCGCCCGCCGCCGTTACGGCCGCGCTTGCCGCTTCGACGTCGGCCTGCGACAAGCCGGCACAGGTGCACAAGGTGATGATGATCGCGTCAGACATGTCAGGGAACAGACCTCCGCTGGTCGTCATCGCAGGGCCGACCGCCAGCGGCAAGTCGGCGCTGGCCCTTTCCATTGCAGAGCGGCATGGCGGCACGATCATCAATGCCGATGCGAGCCAGGTCTATGCCGACCTCGCCATCCTGTCTGCCCGGCCGTCGGCGGAGGAGGAGCGGCGCGTGCCGCACCGGCTCTATGGCGTGATGGATGGGTCGCTGGCCTGCACCGCGGCGCACTGGGCCGGGCTGGCGCGGGCGGAGATTGCCGCCTGCCATGCCGCCGGGCGGCTGCCGGTGCTGGTGGGCGGCACCGGCCTGTATCTCCGCACCTTGCTGGATGGCATTGCGCCGGTGCCGCCGGTGGACATGGCCATCCGCGCCGCCGTGCGGGCGCTGCCGATAAAGGATTTGCGCGCCGCGCTGGAGGCCGACGATGCGGTGATGGCCGCGCGGCTGCACCCCAATGATCCGCAGCGCATGGCCCGCGCGCTGGAGGTGGTGCGCGCGACCGGCCGCTCGCTGGCGGCATGGCAGGCAGCGCCGGACAGCGGTGGAATCGGCGATGACGTGGCGCTTTGCGGCCGGGTCGTGGAGCCGGATCGCGCGCTGCTGCACAGCCGCATCGACGCCCGGGTGGACGCCATGTGGGCCGCCGGCGCACTGGAGGAGGTGCGGCGGTTGCAGGCGCGCGGGCTGGCGGAAAGCCTGCCGGTGATGCGCGCCATCGGCGTGCCGCCCCTGCTGGCGCTGCTGGATGGCCGGATGCGCGAATCAGAGGCGCTGGAACGGTGGAAGCTGGATACGCGGCGCTATGCCAAGCGGCAGTCCACCTGGATGCGCAACCAGCTGGGTGGGTGGGATCGCGGCGAACCTGTTGATTATGATAGGGATACCAAGAAATTGGTGTGATTTTACAATAGTTAACTACGATTCATACCCTCGCGCCCTTGAACCGACAAATGTTTATGACATCAAGCCCGCACTAGAACAGCAACATTCTTCCTACAGGGGCTTAATATGAAATCTGCGATGAGGACGGCACTTCTTGCCGCGACTCTCTTTGTTTCTGCGCCGGCGCTGGCCGCTGGCAGCGCTGCTGACGCCATTCAGGCGATGAAGGAACTGAACCTCATCGTGCTGGGCGATGTTGCCATGAGCCAGGAAGTTGAAGGCAAGACCTTCATCGGCGGCAACCTTTCCGGCGGTGGCCAGTTCGGGATCGGTAACGCTTATCGTGCCGGCCATCAGGGCCAGACGGAAACCGGCCTGCCAACGCTGATGGTGAACGGCAATGTTTCCGGTGGCGCTTATCAGCTGGAAAACGGCCTGATCGGTGCAGGCCCTGACCGCGCGGCAACCAACCCCGGCCTTGTTATCGGTGGCAACAGCGTCGGATGGAACATCAATGCCGCTGGCGCGACATTTGATGTTGGTGGCAATGTGGTTGGCAACATGAACGCCAATGCCATCATCTATAATGTTGGTGGCAATCTGAACGGCATCAACACCGTGTCTGGCACGGTTGTGAACGCTGGCGGCGCCGTTACGGGCAATCTGAATGGCAGCCCGGTCATCAACGCCAACCTGGGCACGGGCTGGAACGCCGCTGCCACCAGCGACGTAACAGCTGCAAAGCTGACCAAGCTGGATGCGGATATGAAGGCGCTTTCCTCGCTGCTGGCTGGCTTGACCATCGTGTCAAACCCCAGCTCGATCACGCCCGGTGCGCAAGGCCCGACGTTCAACGCCGTGGATAGCGGCGCTGGCTATGCGCTGTTCAACGTGTCTCCGGCAGATTTTGGTCCGGAACTGTTTTTCAATTCGTCCACCACCTCGCCGATCATCGTGAATGTGTCGGGCACCAACATCAACTGGACGTCGAACGCGGTATCCGGTTACACGGAGGCGCTGAACCGGCAGATCATCTGGAACTTCTATGAAGCGACCAACATCTTCTTTGATCGCATCGTCTATGGTTCCGTGCTGGCGCCTTACGCGCACATCACCAACACCACGCCCATCGAAGGCTCGGTTGTGGCGGCCAGCCTGAGGATGAATGGTGAAATCCACCTGGGCACTTATGACCTGGGTACACCGTTCATCACGGACCCCAACCCACCGGTTGGCGGCGTGCCGGAACCGGCCACCTGGGCGATGCTGATCGCCGGCTTCGGCATGGTCGGCGCTGCCGTCCGTCGCCGCAAGGCGGTTGCGGCCTGAAACTGCTGGCGGACAACGGGTCAATAGCCCGTTGCCCGCCGCAATTAACCATGACAATCTCTCCATTGGGCACATAAAGTGCCAATGGGGAGAGAATCATGAAGCCTATTCTGCCTGGCCTTGTGGCCATGCTTGCGATATCTGCGCCCGCCCAGGCGCTGGCACCCGACAAGTTCGTGGTTTTCGGCGACAGTTTCATCGATGCAGGTGCCCTCTGGGGCTTTACCGGAAAAGTGCAGCCGGATGCCAGCCTTGGCTTCTGGCAGGGCCGTTTTTCCGACGGGCCAAGCTGGGCTGACCATCTGGGCTGGGCCAATCTGGGCTATGCCACAAAGACTTTCTACACCGGCAATCGGGCCGGCACCATTCCGGGCATGCCCGGCTTTACCTATACGCCCGGCGCCAGCAATTTTGCCGTCGGCGGCGCGCGCGCCAATGGGGATGACGGGTTGATCCCCGGCTTGCCCACGCAGTTGGGGCTTTACAGCCAATATTTGATGGCAACCGGCGACATGCCGACGGCCAGCACGTTGGCCATCCTCAATTTCGGCAACAATGATGTGAATCACATCGATTCACTGGCTGGGGACCCGATGGCGCAGGCAGTTGTCGCGCAGAACTATGTGAACAACATGGTCGGTACGGTCGGCTATCTCGCCAGCGGCGGGGTGAAGCAAATCCTGATCGCCGGCGTGCCCAATCCGGCCAATCCCACCGGCCAGGCCCTGCAGGCGGCGCTGGACATGCAGCTCGATGCGATAGAGACGGCGCTCGCCTTCCAGGGGGTGTCGCTGCTGCGCTTCGATTATTTTGCCTTCTTCAACCAGCTCGTGCTGGACCCGACGACGTTCGGCCTTTCGGCCACGATGGACTTCACCACCCCCTGCCTTGCCGCAATGCTGCCGGGGCCGGGGATGGATTGCAGCAACTATCTGCTGTTTGATGGCATCCACGTCACCAAGGATGTGCAGCGGGCGATTGCGGTGGAAATGACCCGCCAGTTCGGGCTGGCCGCCATTCCCGAGCCTGCGACCTGGGCGATGATGATATCCGGCTTTGGGCTGGTGGGCGTGGCCGCCCGGCGACGGCGTGCGCTGGCTGCCTGAGAGAATCCGGCGCGCCATCCCTTATGCCGGGGTGGTCTTCTGGCAAGGTGGCAGCTTGATTGCTGGAACATAATCGCCACTTTTCGGCAAGTTTAATAATAAAATTACTGATTGAACCAAATTTTTGTCATTCCATAACAAAAACACCGTTGACACCCCCTGCCACCCTGCCTATCAGGCCCAACTTCACGACACGGGCGTATCTGAAAGGCACATCATGCAGGGCCGCGAACTGAGCGGAGCGGAAATCATCGTCCGGTCACTGGCTGATCTGGGCGTCGAGGTCATCTTCGGATACCCCGGCGGCGCGGTGCTTCCGATCTATGATGCGCTGTTCCGGCAGAAGCATATCCGCCACATTCTGGTGCGGCACGAGCAGGGTGCTGTCCATGCGGCCGAAGGCTATGCCCGCTCCACGGGGAAGCCGGGCGTGGTGCTGGTGACATCCGGCCCCGGCGCCACCAATGCGGTGACGGGAATTACCGACGCGCTGCTCGATTCCATCCCGCTGGTGGTGCTGACCGGTCAGGTCGCCACGCATCTGATCGGCACGGACGCGTTCCAGGAGTGCGACACGGTGGGCATCACCCGCCACTGTTCGAAGCATAATTATCTGGTGAAAGACACGGCCCGGCTGGGCTACACCATCCACGAGGCCTTCCATATCGCCACGACCGGCCGGCCCGGCCCGGTGGTGGTGGATATCCCCAAGGATGTGCAGGTGGCCAAGGCCCGCTATCAGAAGCCCGGCCCCATTCAGCACAAAACCTACCGGCCGCGCGTCAAGGGCGATCTGAAGGCGATCGAAACCGCCATGGAGATGCTGGCCTCTGCCGAACGGCCCATTTTCTACACCGGCGGCGGCATCATCAACAGCGGCCCGGCAGCCGCGCAGGTGCTGCGCACGCTGGCCAAGCTCACCAATGCGCCCGTCACCTCCACGCTGATGGGCCTTGGCGCCTTCCCGGCGAGCGATCCGCAATTTCTGGGGATGCTGGGGATGCACGGCACCTATGAAGCCAATATGGCGATGAACCAGTGCGACCTGATGGTCTGCCTTGGCGCGCGCTTTGACGACCGGGTGACGGGACGGCTGGACGGCTTCTCGCCCAACAGCCGGAAAATCCATGTTGATATCGACCGGTCCAGCTTCAACAAGACGGTGCGGGTGGATCTGGGCATCGAGGGCGACGTCGGCCATGTGCTGGACGATATGGTGACGCTGTGGCGCGCCCGCGGATATCAGAGCAGCGTGACCGCCCAATGGTGGGAGCGGATCGCCGGCTGGCGCGCACGCAACAGCCTGGCCTTCAGCCAGAAGGGCGCGGTGATCGAGCCGCAGCACGCCATCCGCCGCCTGTATGAGGCGACCAAGGCGCGGCATCCGATCATCTCCACCGAAGTGGGCCAGCACCAGATGTGGGCGGCNNCCATGGGCTATGGCCTGCCGGCCGCCATCGGCGCGCAACTGGGCAATCCCGATGATCTGGTGATCGACATCGCCGGCGAAGCCTCCATCCTGATGAACATTCAGGAGATGGGGACAGCGGCGCAATATCGGCTGCCGGTGAAGGTGTTCGTGCTCAACAATGAATATATGGGCATGGTGCGCCAGTGGCAGGACCTCACCTATGAAGGCCGCTATTCGCAAAGCTATTCCGAAAGCCTGCCGGATTTCGTGAAGCTGGCCGAAGCCTGGGGCTGGAAGGGCATCCTGATCACGCATGAATCCGAACTGGACGCCGGCATAGCCGAAATGCTGGCGCATGACGGCCCGGTGTTCGTCGATTGCCGGGTGGCAAAGCATGCGAACTGCTTCCCGATGATTCCGTCGGGTGCCACCCATACCGAAATGCTGCTGGGCCAGGCGGATGTCCCCGGCTCGGTCGATGCAGGCGCGGAGGCGCTGGTTTGATGGCGACGCAACCCCTTTTCCCCGCAGATGTGGCCGAGCGGCATACCCTGTCGGTGATCGTGGACAATGAGGCCGGCGTGCTGGGGCGCATCACCGGGCTGTTTTCCGCGCGCGGCTATAATATCGAGAGCCTGACCGTGGCGGATGTGAGCGAGGATAATGCGATTTCGCGCATCACCATCGTCACCTCCGGGCCGCGCCGGGTGATCGACCAGATCCACGCGCAACTGGAACGGCTTGTGCCGGTGCATTCGGTGACGGACCTGTCGGAGCTTGGCCCGCATGTGGAGCGCGAGCTGGCGCTGGTGAAAGTGGCCGGCACCGGTGAAAAACGCGTCGAGGCGCTGCGGCTGGCCGATATTTTCCGCGCGCGCCCGGTGGACACCACCACCCGCAGCTTTGTGTTCGAAATCTCCGGCTCCACAACCAAGGTTGACCAGTTCATCGCATTGATGCGCGAGGTTGGCCTGGTGGAAGTCGCCCGTGGCGGTGTGGTCGCCATGGCGCGCGGCGCGGACGCTGCCTGAAGTTTTTCCGCCATCCTTTTCAACATCTTATAATCAAGGACTAATTTGATGCGCGTCTATTATGATTCCGATGCCGATCTCGCGCTGGTGAAGGCCAGGAAGATCGCCATCGTCGGCTATGGTTCGCAGGGCCATGCCCATGCCCAGAACCTGCGGGATTCGGGCGTTGCCGAAGTGGCTGTCGCGCTGCGCCCCGGCTCCGCCACTGCCGCCAAGGCCGAAAGTGCCGGCTTCAGGGTGCTGAGCAATGCCGATGCGGCAAAGTGGGCCGACATCATCATGGTGCTGGCGCCCGACGAGCATCAGGCTGCGATCTGGGACGCAGACCTGAAGGCCAATATGAAGCCGGGCGCGGCGCTGGCCTTTGCGCATGGTCTCAACATCCACTTCGGGCTGATCGAGCCGCGCGCCGNNACCGATCTGTTCGGCGAACAGGCCGTGCTGTGCGGCGGCATCACCCACCTGATTCAGGCCGGTTTCGAAACGCTGGTGGACGCCGGCTATGCGCCGGAAATGGCCTATTTCGAATGTCTGCACGAAACCAAGCTGATCGTGGATCTGCTGTATGAAGGCGGCATCGCCAACATGCGCTATTCGATCAGCAACACCGCCGAATATGGCGACATCGTCACCGGCCCGCGCATCATCACCGACGAGACAAAGGCCGAAATGAAGCGCGTGCTGGCGGACATCCAGTCCGGCCGCTTCGTGAAAAACTTCATCCTGGACAACCGCGCCGGCCAGCCGGAGCTGAAGGCCAGCCGCAAGCAGGCCGCCGCGCATCAGATCGAGGAAGTCGGCAGCGAGCTGCGCGCGATGATGCCCTGGATCGGCAAGAACAAGCTGGTGGACAAGGCCCGCAACTGACGGACGGGAAAGGGCGGGGGTTCCGGCCCCCGCCGGCTGTTCAGCGCGATTTCCGCTGGGAATCGCGCCAGACCTGCCAATCGACAGGCTCGCTTTCGACCTGTTGCAGGTCGCCAGGCTCCAGCCGATCGCTGAACAGGATGAGATTCTGACACGGCCATCGCGCGCTGGGCGCGAGGATGCCGTCGAACCCGAGGAACTCCGCGGCGTCACCGATTTCCTGGCAGCGCTCGTATGACAGTGTCGGATAGGCTGCACTGCTGACGCCCAAGGCCTCCAGCGCCTCGATATCCGCAATTCTGAGCGTGCGCCTGGTTCGGACGGCAAGGCGATGCAGCACCGGGCGGAACTTGGACGGAAACACCGGCTGGCGGCTGAGATGGTAGTGAATTTCGGCCATCGCGCCTTCGCGTGCAAGCGACGTGTAGAGCACATCGAAAGTGCCCGGATCCCAGCGCGCGCCGGCCGGATAGCCTTGCAATACATCACGCTCCTGACGCACGATCCGCCATACATCGCCCTCGAACGACACGCCCTCATGGGCATCGATCAGGTCAAGCAGGGCCAGATCGCGGGCACGCCGTTCGCTCATATTGCGGTCCCTACAGATAGGCTCCGGCTTCAAGACGCTCGATGACGGCCAGCACCTCTTCGGTACGGTCGCCATTGATGAGATCGATCGCGCGTTGATTTCCAAGCTGCTGATGGCGGGAATGCAGCCAAAGCCGGGTTTCGTCGGCCGTGTAGAAATCCGAGAGCCGATCAACAACATAGCGCAAATCGGCGATAACAGTCTGCGTATGGAGACTGGGCATGCCATTGCCGTGAGACCAGCGCGATACCGTCGCCGTCGACACATCGACGATATTGGCAATATCCTTGCCCTGGAGACCACCATAGGTCTTCAGATCGCCGAGGATGCGTGTGACAGCTGTGGACATGGAAACTGGCCTCCGGTGATCCCGACATGGGCGCTTGATGGACTCAATAGTTACGTTTCAATTTCACACTTGTCAATTTTTGAAACTATAATGAAACTATCGTCATTATATCGAGATAATATAAAGACTTACCCAAAGCTGAGCTTGTAGCTTTTCGGGAAGGGCAGGCCGCCGCCATCCGGGGCGGCCTCCTGCTTCAGCCGCTTTTGTGCCAGCAGCGGCATCAGCATGGCCGGCAGGATGGTGCGGTTGATATGATCGCCCCAGCAGCGGTGCAGCGCGTCACCCCACAGGATATACTGGCCCCAGGGGCGGTTGGCGCGGAAATCGTCCGGGTCCGGCAGCGCGTCGCCGTCATGCATGGCCGACAGGTTGGCGGCCAGCACCATCATGTCCGCGGGCACCCTGGTGTCGCCGATCATCGTGTCGACAACCGCCCGGCGATAGATGAAGGGATTGACCGGGGAGAAGCGCAGCGCCTCCCACAGATAGCCGGCGACGGATGCTTCCTTGCCGGCGCGTGCCGCCGTTCGGGCGCGGGCCAGCGCTGCGGGCCGGGTCAGCAGCTCCTCCACGGCCAGACAGGCGGCCTTGTTCAGCGTGGGGATGGCGCCGATCATGATGCCCAATATGTTGGCGAGAATGCCTTCATGATCAAAGGCCGGCTCGCCCGCCCTGCCGGCGGCGACCGCGCGACCCAGCAGCGTTTCCGCGCCCGCTGTGGCCATGCTGGCGGCGATGGCGGCATTGGTGCGCGCGGCGGCGGCGAGCGCGGCCTCGCGCACTTTGGGGTTGGCCTCCAGATCAGAAAAAAGGAACAGGAACATCATCGTCGCATCCGGAATCAGCTGTTCAGCCGGGGCGTTGATGCCGAAATAATCGCGCACCATCATGGCGGGCACGCGCGCGGTGATGGTGGGCAGATCGATCGCGCCATTGCCGGCATTGATGGCAGCCGCTGCCTCCCGCCGTGCCATCGCCAGCACGGCATCCAGATCGCCGGGTTTGACGATCGCCCGCATGGCTGCCGTGTCGCGCCGATAGTGCGGGCTGTCCTGCATGCCCAGAAAAAAGTCCCGCCCGCCGGTCAGTTCGCGCATCCGCGGGCCATAGACGACGGTGAAATCCGCCTCTCTGGACAGCACCGCGCGCACATCGGCCGCGCGGGTGACAAGCATGGAGCCTTTGGCCGGATAGCAGCCGATGAGGTTGAACGGCAGCGCCAGCTTCGGCGCGACCAGCCGCAGCAGCGCGAAAGTGTCGCGCTGGGTTGTCGGCGTGGACAAAGCGACCCGCACCACCGATTGCAGCACGGCGGGATTGCTGCCCAGTGCCCGGAAAAGCCCCATTCCGCCGGCCAGCGCCGGGGCGATGCGGTCGGTCATATTCTGCTCCTCAGGTGGGGTCCACCATGCCCTGCGCGATCATGCGCAGCGCGGTCATGGAGGGCTGGAAGAAATAATCCCCGCCGCGCGTGGCGACGAACTGCGGCAAGCCGCCGGCGATGAAGGGCGGGCGCTTCGCATCGGGCGCGGGGATCACAAACCGCGCGCCCGGCGCATGGGCGCCAACCAGCGGGCAACTGTCGTTCCCGGCGTCGAAATCCAGCCCGTAATTCATCCACTGCTGCTGCACAAATTCGAACTGGCGAAACAGATCGGTGCAATAGGCGAGCAGCACGATGCCATGATCGCCGGTGCCGCGCGCACCATAGGGCAGGCCGCGCCGCAGGATGCGCCGCCGATCGTTCAGCACCGATCCCATACGCTTTTTCGCATCGGGCTGGCGACCAAAGGGATCCAGCATGTCGCGCGTGTTGGCGCGGCGGATATGCGCGGTCATCGGGCAGCGTTCCCCCAGCGGGTCATCGGCGAAGGTGAAGTTGGTGAGATAGTCCATCCGCTCCGACGCGGCCATGCCGGGCAGCCGGGCCTGTGCCGCCTTCCAGCTTGCCCAGTCGGGCGCGCGCACCAGCGGGATGCCGTCGGGCCAGCGGCCGGCCATCTTGGCCTTCAGCGTGGCGCGCGCCTGCTCCGGCTCGGCTATGCCCCAGGCCTCGCCCAGCGCGCGGGCGCTGGTTTCAATCCAGCTGTCCCAGGCGCCGATGTCCTGATGCAGCTTGCGATAGGCAAAAAAGCTGCCGTTGCGGCTGAAATCAAGCGGCATGGGCGCGCCCGCAACCTCCTGGCCTTCGTTTGGCCAGCCGAGGATGAACTCGCCGGTGCGCAGCGGCCGCCAGTTGCCGGCGCCGTCCACGGCACCCTGCCCCCGGCACTTCTCCTGTTCTTCCGCGCCCGGATACTGGCCGTCGAACACCGGGTCGCCCACGGCATCGACGAAGCCGAAATGTTCCATCGGGCTGGGCCTGCGCTGGCCATTGCCTTCGTCGGCAAACAGCGCCGAAAGCTCCTGCCAGCGCGGCTCCGGCCCGCCATGGCCGTCCATCAGCCACAGCTTGCCCTGCGTGGCGGCAGCGGCAGCCAGCACCCGCCCGGTCATCGCCTCCAGCGCCGGCAGGGCCGAGCCGCTGGCGTCCACCGAGGCGTTCAACATCACCAATATATGCGGCTTAGGCCTGGACGGTGCGGGCTGCCACACATTGTCCCACTGGCTGATGCGGTTCTTGCCGACATCGTCCCCCAGCACCGGCGCGCGCGCGGCCATGCCGTCGATGAAGGGATCGGGCATAGCCCGCAATGTGCGCGTCGGCACATCCAGCCCCACCAGCCCCCAGAAGGTGAAGGCGATGTTCAGCGTGCAATCCGGCCTTGGCACATGCTCCGGCCAGCGCAGCGCCGCCGTCACCAGCGGGCGCAGCGCCTCCACAAAGGCGCGGCCGGCTTCGGGCTGCTCCATATGAAACAGCAACATCCGGCCGCGCGGGAAACCGCGCTTGCCATAGGCCGACAGGATGCCGCCCTGCAGGTCGCCAAGTTCCAGCGATACGGGGCTGGTGCCGCTGCCCGGTATCGGGGTCATAGCCGCATCGCCTCCACCTGATTGCGTTCCGGTGCGGGCAGCGGCACCGCGTCTGACCGCACCACGCCGGGGGGCTGCGAAACCGCTGACGACAGATCATCCGGCCGCGCTTCCGCCAGAAAATGGCCGAAGGCCGCGTGCAGATTGTCGGGCGAAAGCCCCTGCGCTGCTTCGGCGAAACTGCCGAACCGCTGTTGCAGCCACAGCGCCTTCAGCACAGAATCAAGGCTGCTGTCGGGAAAGGCCGGAAAGGGCCGGCTGCCAAAGCGGTCGGCATAGCCAAAGGCCCCATACAGGCCCAGCCCCAGCCCCGGCAGCACGGCCAGCAGCAGCCACCAGCCCTTCACCAGCAGCGCCGCCAGCAGCACCGTGCCGGCGGCAATCGCCAGCACCATCAGCGCCACCAGCTTCAGGTTCATGCCCTTCAACGCCGGCTCGCCATCATAATAGCCGTTGAAGCTCATCGTGGTGGGCAGTTGGCAGCGCTTCAGCCAGCGGGCGAACTGGCTGGCGGTGCCGACATCCTCGAAACCGGCGCAATGGCTGAAAATCGCCTCCATCTCCGGCTGCGTCCGCTCCCACAACGCTTCCGCCCAGCCGGCCAGCCCATCGTCGGGCTGGCTGATGTCCCGGTCTATGTCGGCCGACAATATCAGCCAGGGCTGGGCCAGCACATCATAGGGCGGCTGCTTCTTCAGATTATCGCCCTTCACGATATTCCACAGCGGATCAATCGGATCACGGCCGTTCCACATCGGCTGATCGACGATGAACAGCCGCAGGAAATGTGTGCGGCGGCAGCGGGCAAAGGGGCTGACAAGGCCGGCGTCGACCGTTTCCGGGCTTTGCTGCGCGGTGGGCAGCAGCGCGAGTTCTTCGCGCAGCCGGTGGCTGTGGGTGCTGAAACCGCCGTCCACCACCGTGCCGCCGCGCTTCACCGGGATCAGGCAGGTGAGGTAGATATGGCCGCCATCAATGGTGGGCATCAGACGGCTCCTTTCGCGCGGTCGCCCCAGCGGGCCAGCATGCGCGGGATGCGGGCCGCATCGGCCCGGCGGGTGTCGTTGGAGGCGACGGGCGCAAAGCCGGGTGTGCCCAGATCATTCTGCACGGCGCGGAATTCGCGCAGCCAGGCGGTGTGGAAACCCTCCGGCCCGGACTGGTGCGCCGCCTCCAGCCGGCGCAGCGCCCGCATCACCCTGAGCGCCGCCTTCACATCGCGCTGCGCGGCACCGGGCGTGGCGTTGTAATAATAATCCGTGTCGATCTGATTGGCGCGGATATAGGCCTTGAACGGCGCCACGGGTATGGATTTCGGATATTTGGTAGCGGAATACCAGAAACTGTCGAGGCCCGACGGGATGCCGTCGGCGAAGGCGTCGATATATTGATCCCAGGTGCCGTTGAAGTTGGAACAGAACAGCATATAATCGTTCAGCAGCCGCTCCGGTGCCTGTTCCCGCGCGATCTGTGGCCACTGATCGCGGCGGATCACCACCCAGCGCGCGAAATGGATGATGGAAAGGCCCAGCAGCCCCGCCAGCCGGGCGGGCAGGGCCCGCGCCACCATGAACAGCCATGCGTTGAGCCAGCTGCGCCCCGGCCGCATGGGTGTCAGCACATTCATGGCATAGGCCTTGCCCGCGACATTCGACATGTCAGCCTCCCCCCGCCCAACTATGGCCCAAGGTTAATGCCGAAACGGACCGGGTTGCAACCCATGCCGGGGCTTTACATTCCGCGCGGGCTGACGGACGGAAGCGGCATGTGGCCATTGGACGGAATAGCGGCCGGCTGGTGGCCGGTGGCGGGCGTGGGGGCCGGGCTGATTATCGGCTCTTTTCTGGCGACGCTGCTGCGGCGCTGGCCCGCCGGACGCACGCTTGGCGGACGCTCCGCCTGCGATGGCTGCGGGCGGCGGCTGGGGGTGGCGGAACTGGTGCCGCTCCTCTCCTATATGGTGCAGCGCGGCCGCTGCCGGGGTTGCGGCACCGCGATAGACTGGCGGCATCCGGCAACCGAGGCCGGCTGCGCGCTCGTCGGCGGCGTCGCGCTTGTCATCGTGCCGGGGGTGTGGGGCTTTGCCTCCGCGCTGCTCGGCTGGGCACTGCTGGCGCTGCTGCTGCTGGATGTGACACATTACTGGCTGCCCGATCGCCTCACCTGGCCGCTGCTGGGGCTGGGCCTGCTGCTGGGGCCGGCACCATTTGCCGAACGGGTGTTGGCGGCGGCGATTGCCGGCGGCGCGCTGCTGGCCCTGTCGCTGGCCTACCGGGCGCTGCGCGGGCGGGACGGGCTGGGGCTGGGCGATGTGAAACTGGCGACGGCATTGGGGGCCTGGCTCTCGCCGCCGCTGCTGGCGCCGCTGCTGCTGCTGGCCGCCGCGCTGGGGCTGCTGATGGCGCTCGGCCTGCGGCTGCGACGCGGCGAACTGGCGGCCGATATGCGGCTGCCCTTTGGCGCCTGCCTCGCCGCTGCCGGCTTTCCGCTGCATCTGGCGCTGGCCGGTGGGGGCTGACGGGACAAAAATGATGGCTGCAACAAAAACGCAACATGATTGGCACAGGAGCCGCGCATGACCAGCGCCCGCCGCCTGCATCTTGGCCATGCCATCCTCCTGCTGCTCGCCCTCCTCGTGCTGGCGCTGGGCTGGCGTGCGGTGGTGCAGAGCCAGCCATCGCCGCGCGCGATGCCGCCACTGGCGCCGCCGCTGCTGACCGATCGGGCATTATTGGCGCGGACGGACCCTTTTTTTGGCGGCACCGGCGGCGACACCGCCTCCCTGCCGGTGACGGCGCTGCCGTTCAGCCTGCACGGGATTCGCACCGATTCCGCCACCGGACAGGGCAGTGCCATCATTGCTGGCGCGGACGGGGAGCAGAAAATCTACGCCGTTTCGGATGATCTTGGCGGCGGCGTGACGCTGGCGGCCATCGCGCTCGATCATGTGGTGCTGGATCGCTCCGGCACGCGGGAATTGTTGTGGCTGGATGCGGCCGGCAATGCGCCGGTGCAGCAGTTCACGCCGGCAGACGCGCCGCCGCCGCGCCCCGACTATCCCGGCGAGCCGCCGCCGCCCGATGTTCCCGCCCGCGCCGCGCCGCGCGCGGAAGCCGACCTGCCCGCCATTCCTCAAGATGCCGAAGGCCCGACGCCATGACCGCCTGCTCCCGCAATTTCCGCATGGCGCTGGCCAGCCTGTCTTTGTCCGCACTGGCCGCCACCGGGGCCGGCGCGCAATCCGCGCCGCCCGCCCCCGCCGGACAGCCAGCCGCGCCCGCCGGGCAGACAGCCGCGCCCGTCGGGCAGCCAGCCGCGCCCGTCGGGCAGACGATGGTGAACCTGCGCGATGCCGACATCCGCGCCTTCATCGCCGATGTATCGCGGGTAACAGGCAGCAGCTTTGTGATCGACAGCCGGGTGCAGGGCAAGGTCTCGGTGGTTTCAGAACGGCCAATGGCGCGGCAGGCCTATTTCGAGCTGTTCCTGGCCACGCTGCGCGCCAATGGCTATGTCGCGGTGCCGATGGGCGGCGGCCAGTATCGCATCCAGCCGGCCGAAGCCGGCGCGGGCGGCAGCAGCAGCGCCGGCAGCACGCGCTTTGCCACCGCCGTCATCCCGCTCACCAGCATCGACGCCCAGTCTGCGGCGGATTCGCTGCGCCCCATCCTCAGCCGCAATGGGCTGGTGGCGGCGAACAAGGCCGGCAATGCGGTGATCGTGACGGACTTTGCCGACAATATCGCCCGCGCCCGCGCCGCACTGAAAGAGGTGGACCGGGACCGGACGGTGGCCGAGGTCGTGAGCCTGACCAACGCCAGCCCCGGCGAACTGGCGCAGTCGCTCACCGCCCTTTCGCGCCAGGGCGGCGAAGGCGGACGGCCGGCGGCTTCGGTGGTGGCGGTGGACAGCGCCAATGCGATTGCCATCAAGGGCGAGGCCGCCGAAGTGGCCCGGCTGGCCGGGCTGGCGCGCGATCTGGACCGCAAGGCCCTGGGCGGATCGGACGTGCGGGTGATTTTCCTGCAACATGCGGATGCGGCGTCGGTCATGCCGGTGCTGCAACAGCTGGTGGGGCAGGCCCCCACCGCGGCCGGCGGCACGGCGCTGACGGCGGGGCTGGCCGGCACGCCCTTTGGCGGCGGCAAGACGGAGGCCGGCGCGCAAAGCCCGGCCGCCGCCCTGCCCACGGCGGCCAATGTCGGTGTGGCGGCGGGCGGCACCCAGCGGCGCGCCATCATCGCCCGCTATGAGGGCGCGAACGCCATCATCATCTCCGCCTCGCCGGAAATCCAGCGCCAGTTGTCGGATGTGGTGCGCCAGCTCGACACCCGCCGCGCGCAGGTGCAGGTGGAGGCGATTATCGTCGAAATCTCCGACGATGCCGCGCGCCAGCTGGGCGTGCAGTTCCTGCTGGCCGGCAATGGCGGCACGGTGCCGCTCGCCTCCTCCAATTTCACCAATGCGGGCACCAATCTGCTGGCGCTGACCGGCGCCATCGCCGCCGACAAGGGGCTGATTCCCGAAGGCACGACCGCCGAAGCCTTCCGCACCGCCGCGGTTTCCTCCATGCTGGGCACCAATGGCACGACCGGGGCGCTGGGCGGCAATTTCGGCGTCGCCGGCATCGCCTCCAACCTGATTTTCGGGGCGGTGGTGAATGCGGTGAAAACCGACGCCAATTCCAATATTCTCTCCACCCCCTCCATCCTCACGCTGGACAATCAGCCGGCGCGCATATTGGTGGGGCAGGAAATCCCGGTGACCACCGGCGAGGCGCTGGGGCAGAATCTGGATAACAGCTTCCGCACGGTGCAGCGGCAGGATGTGGGCATCCAGCTTTCGGTGCGGCCGCAGATCAACGCGGGCGGCACGGTAACGATGGGCATCAAGCAGGTGGTGTCCTCCATCGCCTCCACGGTGGCGGAGCGGGATTTCGTGCTGAACAAGCGCGAGCTGGAAACGGCGGTCACCGTGGGCGACGGGCAGATTATCGCGCTGGGCGGGCTGCTGGACGATAATGAGCGGCGCTCGCTGCAGAAGGTGCCCTTCCTGGGCGACATTCCGGTGCTGGGTGAGCTGTTCCGCTCGCGCAATTTCCAGCGGCAGAAGACCAATCTGATGATCTTCATCCGCCCCACCATCGTGCGCGATCAGGCGACCGCCGACGCCATCACCGCCCGGCGCTGGGACAGTGTGCGCGAAATCCAGACCGATGCGGAAGGCTATTCCCGGCTGGATGCACTGGCCTGGGAATATCTGCGCACCCCCCCGCCCTATAAGCCCGCGCCCTTCCCCGCGCCGGACGTCCCCGCGCCGGAAGCCGCACCGGTGCCGCGCTGATGGCGGAAAACAACACGCCGCCCACCGGGCCGGCTTTCCGGCCCGCACCGGTGATTCCCTATGCCTTTGCCCGGCGCGCCGGCGTGCTGATCCCGCCGGGAACCGACCGGCTGTGCGTTCGCGCCGGCGCGGAACCCGGCGCCATCTTGGAGGCACGACGCGTCGCGGCCCGCCCGCTGCTGGCCGAAGCGCTGGACAGCGCGGCCTTCGACCGGCTGTTGTCGGAAACCTATGCGACCGACGGGCTGACGGCGGTGGCGGATGCCGCCGCCATGTCGGGCATCGCCGGGGCCGCGGCGCTGGCGGCGCTGGTGCCCGAATCGGCGGACCTGCTGGAGAGCGACGATTCCGCGCCGGTCATCCGCCTTATCAACGCCATTCTGGCGCAGGCCGTGCAGCATGGCGCGTCCGACATTCATCTGGAGCCGATTGACGAGGGGCTGGCGGTGCGCATCCGCCGCGACGGGCTGATGGAGGAGATATTGCGCCTGCCGCCCGCGGTTGCCCCGATGCTGGTGTCGCGCGTGAAGGTGATGTCGCGGCTGGACATTGCCGAGCGCCGCCTGCCNNTCAGCCGCATCAAGGTGATGGCGCGTCTCGATATCGCCGAGCGCCGCCTGCCGCAGGACGGGCGCATGTCCGTCACCCTGGGGCATCGCGGGCTGGACGTGCGTGTTTCCACCCTGCCGGCGCGCAACGGGGAACGGGTGGTGATGCGCGTGCTGGATCAGGCCGCGGTGGCGCTGGAGCTGAAGGACCTGGGGCTGGACCCCGTCACCGGCGCAGCGCTGAACGATGCGCTGGCCAGCCCGAACGGCATCCTGCTGGTGACCGGCCCGACCGGATCGGGCAAGACGACGACGCTCTATGCCGCGCTGAAAACGCTGAACAGCGGCAGGCGGACGATCCTGACGGTGGAGGATCCGGTTGAATATGCGGTTCCCGGCATCGGCCAGACCCAGGTGGATACGCGCGTTGGCCTCACCTTTGCCCAGGGGCTGCGGGCGATTTTGCGGCAAGACCCTGACGTAGTGATGGTGGGCGAGATCCGCGACCGGGAAACGGCGGAAATCGCGGTGCAGGCGGCGCTGACAGGCCATCTGGTGCTGTCGACCGTGCACGCCAATTCGGCCGCCGGGGCCATCACGCGGCTTCGGGATTTTGGCGTTGAAAGCTTCCTGATTGCCGCCACATTGCGGGCCGTTGTGGCGCAGCGGCTGGTGCGGCTGGTGTGCGGTGATTGTGCCACGGAAGAAGTGCTGGGCGCCGCGCTCGGCCGGCGGCTGGGGCTGCCGGCGGAAACGGTGGTGGCCAAGGCCAATGGCTGCGACGCCTGCCGGCACAGCGGCTTTCGGCGACGGCAGGGGCTGTTCGAGCTGATCGGCATCGATGCCGCCGAACGGCAGCTGATCAATGATGGCGCGGGCGAGGATGTGGTGGAGCGGGCCGGGCTGCAACGATCGCTGCGGGAATCCGCGCGCGCCGTGGTGCTGGCGCGCCGCACGACGCCAACCGAGGTGCTGCCGCTGTTTCCGCCCACCGGCGCGGCGCGGGAAATGGCGGGATGAATATGGCCGTCGCCCCGCAACCGCTGCCCATCTGGAAGCGGCCGATCCGCATCGGCCGGCGCCAGGCCGGGCTGTCGGTCGAGGCGATGGCGGCGCTTATCCGCCAGTTGGCGACGCTGGCGGCGGTGATGCCGATATCGGATGCGGTGGCAACGCTCGCCCGCCAGCCGGGCAAGGGGCCGGAGAAAGCGGTGCTGGCCAGCACCAACCGCGCGCTGCAATCCGGCACGACCCTGGCGGCCGCCCTCCCCGCCATTTTCCCGCCCGATGTGCGCGCGACCGTGGCGGCGGGCGAGGCGTCCGGCAAGCTGCCGATCCTGCTCAACCGGCTGGCCGACACGCTGGAAGCGCAGGCGGCGTTGCGGTCGCGGCTGCTGGCGGCGCTGGCCTATCCGCTGCTGCTGGTGCTGGTGTCGCTGGTGGTGATTGTCGCGATGCTGGTGTTCGTGGTGCCCGCGATTGCCGAACAATTGCTGGCGAGCGGACAGGGCCTGCCCTTCCTCACCCGCGCGGTGCTGGCACTGTCCGGTTTCTTCAGCGCCGCCTGGCCGCTGCTGCTGGCGCTGGGGCTGGCGGCCGGGCTGGGGCTGAAGATGGCGCTTGCCCGCCCGGCGGCGCGCGCGCGGATCGACGATTGGCTGCTGCGGCTGCCGCTGGCGGGCCGGTGGATCGGCATGGCAGAGGCGGTGCGCATGGCGCGGCTGCTGGCAACCATGCTGGCCGCCGGGCTGCCGCTGTCCGAAGCGCTTGGCATCACCGCGCCAACGCTGCGCAACAGCCAGTGGAACGCCGCCGCGCTCGGCATGGCGGCGCGCGTGCGGGCGGGTTCGTCGCTCACCGCCACGCTGCCGCTGCTGCCATCGCCGCCGCCGCTGTTCGTGGCGCTGGTGCAGTCCGGCGAATCCTCCGGCCGGCTGGTGCCGCTGCTGGAATCGGCCGCCGCCAGCCTCGATCGCCAGCTGTCTGACCGCAGCCGCACCATGCTGGCGCTGGCGGAGCCGATCATCATCATTGTGCTCGGCTCGCTGGTTGGGCTGATCATCCTCGCCGTTCTGCTTCCCATCCTGCAACTGAACACGCTTGCGGGCGCATCCATCGGAGGTCGCTGATGCCTGAATTCCCCCACCGCCGCCGCGCGGAAGCCGGCTTCACGCTGGTGGAGCTGCTCGTCGTGCTCGCCATTATCGGGCTGCTCTCCACCATCGTCGTGCTGAACGTGCTGCCGCTGCAGGGCCGGGCCCAGGTGCAGAAGGCGGGCGCCGATATCGCCGTTATCGAACAGGGGCTGGAATTTTACCGGCTGGGCACCGGCCGCTACCCCTCCACGCAGGAGGGGCTGGTGATGCTGACCACCGCGACCGCCGCCGGCGCGCCGCTGAAGACTCTGCCGGCGGACCCATGGGGCAAGCCCTATCAGTATCAAAGCCCGGCGGATGACGGCCGGCCCTATGCCGTCTGGTCGCTGGGCGCGGATGGCGCGCCGGGCGGCGAGGGCGACGCGGCCGACATCCACGGGCAGGGCTGACCGGCGCAGATGCCAAAGGACAGCGGCACGGCGGGCTTCACCATCGTCGAGATGCTGGTGGCCATGCTGCTGCTGGCGCTGGTGGGGCTGACGCTGGTGCGTTTCCAGACCTTGCAACTGGCGGGCACCAGCCAGCTGGCCACCACCTCGCTCGCCCGGCTGGAGGCGGATAATCGCGCGGTGGCGTTCGCCGCCACCATCGACGCGCCGGCCGGCCCGATGCGCGGCACATCCGACAATGGCGGCCTGCGCTTCCACTGGACGGCGACCCCGGCTCCGGCGGCGGGTGACAGCCCGCTGTTGCAGGACATGGTGCGCATCGACATCAGCGTCGCCCTGTCGGAAAATGGCGCGCCGGTCGCCACCCGGTCGCTGGTGCGGCCGCGCCGGCTGAGCCCGGACGGCAGCCTGTGACCCGGCGCGGCGAATCCGGATTCACGCTGGTGGAAATGCTGGTCGCGCTGTTCCTGTTCAGCCTTATCGCCATGACCGCGACCATGCTGACGGCAAGCGCCAGCCGCGCGCTGATCCTCTCTGACACCGCATTGGCCGGCATCGACGGGTTTGAGCGCACGCGCGCCCTGCTGGCCGCCGATCTGGGGCAGGCGGCGCGGCGGCCGTCGCTTGCCGCCGATGGCCGCCCGATGCCGGCCTTCACACTGACGCCCGACGGCTTTGTGCTGGTGCGCGGCGGGCTGACCGGCGTGCTGCCGACGGTGGAAAAACTGGCCTGGGGCTTTGACGGCACACGCTGGCTGCGCCAGCCCTTCCCGACGGTGGACGGCAGCGCACCCGGCCCGGCGACCGTGCTGATGACAGGGGTGAAGGCCGCCCGCATCCGCGTGCTGACGCCGGCCGGCTGGCAGAGCAGCTGGACGCCGACCCGGCCCGAACAGCTGCCGCTGGCGCTGGAACTGACCCTGGTGCGCAGCGACAACCGCCCCGTCACCATGATCATGCAGGTTTCGGGCTGATGGCCGGGCGCGCATCGGAACGCGGCGCGGCGCTGATTGCCGTGATGGCGATGGTGCTGCTGCTCTCCGGCCTCGCCATGCTGGGCCTTTCACGCCTGCGCGCCGCGACCGACCGGGTGACAGACAGCGAGGCGCGGGCACATGCCAATCTGCTGGCGGACGCCGGCATCCGTATCGGCCTGCCCATGGTAACGCGGCTGAAGGCGGCCAATGCGCGCGGCAGCCTGCTGAACGATGCGCCGCTGGTGCTGAAACTGCCGCAGGGCACGCTGCTGCTGCGCTTCAGCGATGGCGGCACCTGCTTCAACCTCAACAGCCTGGCGCGGCGGGAAAAACAGGCGCCGGCGGATGCGTCTGCCGCCGATTTCGCCCGGCTGCTGGCGGCAACCGGCGTGCCCATGCAGGAGGCGGATGCGGTGTCCAAGGCGACGGCCGCGCGGCTGTCGGGCACCGCCATCCTGTGGGCGGACGCCAGCGAATGGGTGCGCGTGCCGGGTGTGACGGCCGCCATATGGAACGCGGCCGGGCCGATGCTTTGCGCGCTGCCCAGCCGGGATGCCGCCGGCTTCAACATCAATGCCCTGCAACCCGGCCAATGGCCGCTGCTGGTGGCGCTTGGCCTGTCGCCCGACGAAGCGCGGCGGGCGATCAGCGCCCGACCCCCGGCCGGCTGGACCGATGCGCAGGATTTCTGGGCGGCGGCCACGCCCGGCGGGATGCCGGCCGCGGCCGGTGCCGCGGTTTCTGGCACCAGCAGCCGCTGGATCGGGCTGTCGGTCGTCGCCATCACGCCGGAGGCGATCGCTGCGCGGCGGGTATTGCTCGATTCCATCCGCACGCCCGCCATGATCGCGTCCAGCGTCTGGCTTCCGCCACCGGCGCGCGATACTGTCCTGCCTCTTATCGACAAGGGTTCCGCCTGATGCTGCTGCTGCTGACCGACGAAGGCGTCGAAACCCTGCGCACCGGTGAACCGGGCGCGCCCGCCACCGCGCTGCTGGCCAGCGCCGATCTGGTGCTGCACCGCATTCTGCTGGCAGACCCCGGCCCGGCCGGGCGCATGGCCGAGGCGATGATGCGGGCGACCGACCTTGCCGCCCAGCCCGCCACGGAACTGCATCTGGCGCTGGGACCGGTGGAGGCCGACGGCAGCGCCTGGCTGGCGCTGATCGGGCAGGCGCAGATGGCCGCGCATATGGCCCGGCTGGAAGCCGCAGGCGTGGACCCGGCCCATATCCTGCCCGCCGCGCTGCTGCTGGCGGCGCCGGCGGGCGGCACGCCGACCAGCGCCGGCACCGGCAGCCAGCTGGTGCTGCGCGGGCCGGACTATGCCGGAACAGCCGAGGCCGGGCTGCTGCCGGCCGGCCGCGCCGCGCCGCTGGAACAGGCGATGGCAACCGATCGGCTGGACCATGTGCCCGATCTGCGCAGCGGTGCCTTTGCCCGCCGCCTGCGCTGGTGGCGGGAAGGCTGGTTCCGGTGGAGCGCCGCCGGGCTGGTGGCGGCCGCGCTGCTGCTGCTGGCCGCCCCACCCTTCCTTCGCGCGCGGCAGGACAGGGCGGTGGTGGCCGAACATGATGCCGCGACGATGGCGGCCGCCAGACAGGCGTTGCAGCGCGATGCCGGCGATGCGCCGGCGGCCGCCGTCGCGCTCGCCGATGCCCGGCGCGCGCGGGAATCCGGCCGGTTCGGGCCGCGCCTCACCTATCTCGCCGCCACGCTCGCCACCATGCCCGGCGTGCGGCTGGAATCGCTGGTGGGCGACGGCCGCGGCGCGCTGGTTGCCACGCTGGCCGGCGCGGCAGAGCCGGTGAATGCCGCGCGCGGCGCGCTGGCGTCGGGCGGCTTCACCGTCACCGGCAGCGGCGCCACCATCAGCATCGGGGACCGGCGCGGCGCACAGGCGGTGGCGACCGACGCCGGGGCCGTGGCGCTGGTGCGGCGCATCAACGCGCTGTCAGACGCCGCCATCCTCGCCCGCCCCGCCCCGCCCGACGGCATGGCGGACGCCGCCATCGCCGCCGAAATCGCCGCCGCCGGGCTGCCGCCGGCCGCAATCGCCAATGGGGCGATCATCATCCCCGCCGCCCGCCCCACCCTGCTGCTGCCGCTCATCGCAGACCTGGAGGCCAAGGGCCTGCGATTCACAGCCATCGCCATCACCCCCAACCCGGACCAGAGCGTCAGCGCCACGCTGGAGCCTGCGCCATGATCGCGCTGGCGCTGCTGGCCGCGGCCACGCTGGGGCTGGGCGAACTGCCGCCGCAGCCCATGCCGCCCGGCAAATGCCTGACCTTTCTGTGGAGCAAGACCGAGCCACCGCTGCGCTTCGCCATGATCGACGAGGCCGGCGGCTTTGTGCGCGTGGTGCTGAACGGCCGGCCGCTGGACGCCCCGCGCACCGCGCCCGGCACCTATGCGCTGCCCGATGGCACCACATTATATGTGGACATCATATTGGTGACACGCGCCGGGCTGGTGGATGGCAATATCGTTGAATCCGGCAGCGTCAGGCTGGAAGCGCCGGGGAAGGATGCAACGATCGTGCCGGTTGGCGGCATCAGGGGCTGTTCGTGACGGGGGCGTTGGAAACATCGCCGTTGCTGGCCCCCCCGCAGCGTTGCTGACCCAACCCCCCAAAAAAACCTCACCCCACCGCACCCGCAAACCCCTCGCGCAATTCCCCTTTCATCACCTTGCCGATGACGCTGCGCGGCCGTTCCTCCACCAGCACAACAGCGGCCAGCCGCTGAACCCGTCGGGCGCGGGGAGCAAAACGCCTGCCGGCGCGCACAGCCGCGACAGGGGACTCTCTACCGACTGGCGGGAGAAAGGCTCAGCTATAGCCACGCGGCTGCCACCATGGGTAAAAGTCCGGCATGTTCCGAGACACGGTGTCGGGATAGACCGCCGGGCGCTTTTCTAGGAAGCTCAGCACGCCTTCGCGCGCATCGCTCTGCCGGCCGCGGGTATAGATGGCGCGGCTGTCCAGCCTGTGCGCCTCCATCGGATGATCGGCCCCCAGCATCCGCCACAGCATCTGCCGGGTGAGCGCAACCGACACCGGGGCGCTATTGTCGGCGATTTCGCGCGCCAGTGCATAAGCGGCGGGCAGCAGCGCCTCGGGTGGCAGCAGCCTGCGCACCAGCCCGCCTTCCAGCGCCTCCTCCGCACCAAATAGCCGGCCGGTGGCGCACCATTCCATCGCCCGGCTGATGCCCACCAGCCGGGGCAGGAACCAGCTGGAGCAGGCTTCCGGCACGATGCCGCGCCGGGCGAACACAAAGCCGAATTTCGCGTCGGTGCTGGCAAGCCTGATGTCCATCGGCAGCTGCATCGTCACGCCAACGCCCACCGCCGGGCCGTTGATGGCGCCGATCACCGGCTTCAGGCTTTCAAAGATGCGCAGCGTGACCCGCCCGCCACGGTCGCGCACGGCCTCATGGGCATAATCCACCGTGCCATCGGCCCGCACGGGGGAGGATTGCCCGGCGCACGTGCCCGGCGCGTCCGTCCGGGTGGCATAGTCGAAGGTGCTGGCCCCGGCCGACAGGTCTGCCCCGGCGCAGAAAGCCCGGCCGGCTCCGGTCACGATCACCGCCTTCACATCATCGCGGGCGTCCGTCTCGTCGAACGCGTCGATGATTTCGTGCATCATCGTGCCGGTGAAGGCGTTGAGCTTTTCCGGCCGGTGGAGGGTGAGCAGCGCGACGCCATCCGCCACCTCCAGCCGCGTTTCCAGCCGGCCGGCCATCACAGCGCCTCCACGATGGTGACATTGGCCAGCCCGCCGCCCTCGCACATGGTTTGCAGGCCATAGCGTTTGCCGCGCGTGCGCAGGCCATGCACCAGCGTCGCCATCAGCTTGGTGCCCGAAGCGCCCAGCGGGTGGCCCAGCGCAATTGCGCCGCCATTGACGTTCAGCCGCGCCGGATCGGCGCCCAACTGTTGCAGCCAGGCCATCGGCACGCTGGCGAAGGCTTCATTCACTTCGTAGAGATCAATGTCGTCGATCGTCATGCCGGCCTTGGCCAGCGCGCGGCGGGTGGCGCCGATGGGGGCCTCCAGCATGATGACCGGATCCTCGCCCACCACCGTCATCTGGTGAATGCGGGCAATCGGCTCCACCCCCAGCGCCTTCAGGCCGCGCGCGTTCACGATCAGCACGCCGGATGCGCCATCGCAGATCTGGCTGGAGCTGGCCGCCGTCAGCCGGCCATCGGGCGACAGCAGCTTCACCGCCTGCGTCGCCTCCAGCGTGGCTTCAAAGCGGATGCCTTCGTCCACCACATGCGCCGTTGGATTATTGTCGCCGTCCCGGCCTTCCACTTCGACGATTTCATGGCCGAAAGCGCCGCTTTTGGTCGCTGCGGCGGCGCGCAACTGGCTTTCATAGCCGAAAGCGTCCAGCGCATCTTTTGACAGATCATATTTCGTCGCGATCATCTCCGCGCCCATGAACTGGCTGAACATGATGCCCGGATAGCGCGCCTCTATCGCGGGGCTCCGGTAATTGCCCGCGCCCACATCCATCGCGGCCTTGAAGGGCAGCTGCATCGGCACGCGGGTCATGCTCTCCACCCCGGCGGCGATCACCACGTCCATCTGGCCGCTCATCACGGTGGCGGCGGCGAAATGCAGCGCCTGCTGGCTGGAGCCGCACTGCCGGTCGATGCTGGTGCCGGGCACGGATTCGGGCAGCTTTGATGCCAGCACGGCGTTGCGGCCGATATTGGTCGATTGCTGGGCGAACTGGTTGACGCAGCCCATGATGACATCTTCGAACAGCGCCGGATCATGATCGCCCACCAGATCGTTCAGCACCTGGGCGGCAAGGTCTGCCGGATGCCAGTCGCGCAACCGTCCGCCCTTGCGGCCGCCTGCCGTGCGCCGCGCCTTCACAATATAGGCCTCACCCATCATTTGCTCCTTTGATATTCCTGTTTGTTCGCCCATCATTGCGCGTCCTTGCCCTGCGCTACACCCCTCACTCTTGCCAAGGCGAATCATTCGGGCGACCAGAGGCCGGGAGGAATCATTCGCCGTGAAAAAGTTCGCAGGGTTTCTGGGCCTGGTGGCCGTGCTGACGGGCGGGGCCTTTCTGTTCGTGCGCGGGCCGGTGGCCGACACGACCAGCGCGGCCTTGCGCGCCTATCCCGTCTATGCGGTGATCCGGGCGCGCAACGATATGCTGGCGCGCGCGCACCATCGGGGCGGCAGCGGCACCAATGTGCTGGCGCACCGCACCGGGCTGTCGGACGCGGCGGATCGCTTCGTCACCACCCCCAACAATGACACGCTCTATTCCTCGGCCTTTCTGGACCTTTCCAAAGGCCCGCTGCTGCTGACCATGCCGGCGCTGCCAAACCGCTATCACAGTGCCGCCATCATGGATCTGCGCACCGATCATGCGCTGGTGGCCGGCACGCGCGACGCGGTGCAGGAGCCGCAGACGCTGTTCATCAGCGGGCCGGGCTATGCCGGCGCGGTGCCCAAAGATGCGCGGCAGGTGCAGGTGCCGACCGCGGAAGCCTGGCTGCTGATCCGGACGCTGGTGGACGGGCCGGCAGACCTGACGGCCGCGCGCGCCGCGCAGGCGGGCTTTGTGCTGACGGTGCCGCCCGAATCGCTGGTGCCTGAGCGGCGCGGGCGCATCCTGCCGGTAACGCCCGATCCCGCGACCCTGCTGGCAATGGTGAACCCGGCCATCGCCGAAAATCCGGCGCTGGCCGACACGGCGCTGGCCGACACCGGCTATGGCGGCGCGGCGGATGCGTTCGAAACATTGCCCGCATGGCGGCAATGGCTGTGGCGCGCGGTGCTGCCGCGCATGTTCAGCCGCATGAAAACGCTGATCGCCAACGGGTCGCGCAAAAGCGGGGATGGATGGTCGCAGACGCCGCCGGGCATCGGCACGGCGGCGGCAGACGACACCGTGCGCGCGGGTGTGGCGCTCGCGGGTCTTGCGGCGCTGCCGGCGACGGAGGCGGTCTATTGGTCGGCCACCCAGGATGACGCCCGCGAGGAGCTGACCGGTGCGCGGCGCTACAGCCTCCATATTCCCGCCGACATGCCAAAAACCGCCTTCTGGTCCGTCTCCATGTATGAGCGGATGGCCGACGGGCGGCTCTTTTATGCGGCAAATCCGATCGACCGCTTCGCCATCGGAGACCGGACGCCCGACATGGCGCGCAACGCGGATGGCAGCCTGACGCTGACGCTTGCCCATGAAAAGCCCGGCAAGGCAGCAAACTGGCTGCCCGCGCCGCCGGGCGAATTCACCATCATCTATCGCGCCTATCTGCCGGCGCCCGCCCTTCAGCAGGCCCGATGGCGGCTTCCACCCGTCAAGCGACTCGATTAAGGCCAGTCGCATGGCCAAGACAATCTCCATCGCCGCCGCCCAGTTGAACCCGGCGATGGGCGATCTGGTCGCCAATGCCGACGCCATCCTGAAGGCGCGCGCCGCCCATATGCAGGCCGATGTGCTGGCCACCCCGGAACTGTCGCTCATCGGCTATCCGCCCGAAGATCTGGTGCTGAAGCCGGCGCTGGTGGAGGCCGCGCAAAT
>DITZ01000082.1:0-18833 GCA_002422985.1 Sphingomonadales bacterium UBA6171 | reverse complement strand
GCGGAGCTGCTGCTGATTCCCAACGGCAGCCCCTATGAACTGGGGAAGGAAGGCCGGCGACTGGCGCTGGCGCGCGGGCGGGCGGCGGAAACCGGCCTGTCGCTGCTCTATCTGAACCGCACCGGCGGGCAGGATGAGCTGGTATTCGATGGCGGCAGCTTTGCGGTGAACGCAGACGGGACGGAGGCCGCGCGGCTGCCGGACTGGGACGAAACGACGACGCTGCTGCAATGGACGGCGGGTCAGGGCTTTGCCGAAGGCGAACATCACCGGCCGGATGGCTATGAGGAGGAAATCTACCATGCCATGCTGGTTGGGCTGCGGGATTATGTAAACCGCAACCGCTTCCCCGGCGTGGTGCTGGGATTGTCGGGCGGCATCGACAGCGCCCTGTCGGCGGCGGTCGCGGTCGACGCGCTGGGGGCGGAGCGCGTCTGGTGTGTGATGCTGCCCAGCCGCTTTACCAGCCAGGACAGTCTGGAGGATGCCGCCGGCTGCGCCGCGATGCTGGGCACAAGGCATGACACGGTTTCCATCGAGCCGGCCGTGGGCGCGATGGCCGCGATGATGGCGCCGCTGTTTGCCGGCCGCGCGCACGATGTGGCAGAGGAAAACGCCCAGTCCCGGCTGCGCATGGTGACGCTGATGGGGCTTTCCAACACATTCGGCCATATGCTGCTGACGACCGGCAACAAGAGCGAGATGTCGGTCGGCTATGCCACCATTTATGGCGATATGGCGGGCGGCTATAATGTGCTGAAGGATGCCTATAAAACCACCGTGTTCCGGCTTTCCCGCTGGCGCAACATGGCGCGGCCGCGGCTGGGGCTGGGGCCGGATGGCCCGGTGATGCCGGAACGGGTGATTGCAAAGCCGCCCACCGCCGAACTGCGCGACAATCAGCGCGATGACGATAGTCTGCCGCCCTATGATGTGCTCGATCCCATCCTGCACGCGCTGGTGGAGGCGGAGGCATCGGTGGCCGACATCGTGGCGCGCGGCTTTGACGCGGCGACCGTCGCCCGCATTGAGCGGCTGCTTTATATCGCGGAATATAAGCGCCGGCAGGCGCCACCCGGCGTGAAGATCGGCCCGCGCAACTTCGGGCGCGATCGCCGCTATCCCATCAGCAATGCCTTCAGGACGAGCCAGCCATGATCAGGCTTCTTGTTGCCAGTCCGCGCTATTCCTCCTGGTCGCTCAGGGGCTGGCTCGCCGTGAAACAATCCGGCCTGCCGCACGCGACGGAATGGGTGAACCTCTATGCCGACGACTGGCAGCAGCGGCGCGCGCAGCCGGACATCGCTGTTGCCGATGGCAAGGTGCCGGTGCTGCATGATGGCGATGTGGTCGCCTGGAATGCGCTGGGCATCATCGGCTGGCTGGACGCGCAATCGGGCGGCACGCGCTTCTGGCCGGCGGACCCGGCGGCGCGCGCCTTTGCGCAATCCGTCGCGGCGGAAATGCAGGGCGGCTTTCAGGCGCTGCGGCAGAATTGCCCGACCAATTTCGTGCGCGTCTATCCGGGCCGGCCGGCGCCGGCGGCCATATCGGCAGACGTCGCCCGCATCGACCGTCTGTGGTCCACCGCCATCGACCGTTTCGGCGGGCCATGGCTGGGCGGCGCAGGCTGGGGCGGGGCCGACATCATGTTCGCCCCGGTCGCCAGCCGCTTCACCACCTATGACATTGCATTGAGCCCGGCGGCGGAAGCCTATCGCCAGCGCGCCATGGGCCACCCTTTGGTGGCCGAATGGCTGGCCCTGGCGCAGGCCGATCCGGTGCTGAACCCGGCCTATGAGTTTTAGGCAGCAGGAATATGGCGGCGTGCCCGCATCGGCACCCCGGCCGGTGCGCTCCGGCACCGTGTAAAGCCCGCCCGCAGGGCTGCGGCTTGCCAGCATTGGCTGGCCTCGCATAGAGCCGGGGGATGGATCCCCTGCCCCTTGCCCAGGCCCTTGTCCGCTGCCCTTCCGTCACGCCGGCGGATGCCGGTGCGCTTGCTGTGCTGGGCGCGGCGCTTGACGCACTTGGCTTTGCCGTCACCCGGCTGCGCTTTGGCGAGGCGCCCGACGGGCCGGTCGATAATCTCTTTGCCACCATTGGCTCCGGCGCGCCGCATTTTGCCTTCGCCGGCCACACCGACGTGGTGCCCGAAGGCGGCGGCTGGTCGGTCGATCCCTATGCCGGGCGGGTGGAAAATGGCCTGCTGGTGGGGCGCGGCGCGGCCGACATGAAGGGGGCGATCGCGGCCATGGTGTCGGCGGCTGCCGCGCATGTGGCGCGCAAGCGCGCGGGCACGCTGAGCTTCATCATCACCGGCGACGAGGAAGGCCCGGCCACCTATGGCACCGACCGGCTGCTGGACTGGATGGCGGCACAGGGCCAGCGCCCGGATTATTGTCTGGTGGGCGAGCCGACCAGCGTGCAGCGGCTGGGCGACATGATGAAAATCGGCCGGCGCGGCAGCCTGAACGCCTGGATCACGATCAACGGCGCGCAGGGCCATGTGGCCTACCCCCAGCGCGCCGACAATCCGGTGCGGCGGCTGATCCCGCTGCTGGCGGCCCTGCAGGGCCGGGTGCTGGACGAGGGGAGCGCCTGCTTCTCTCCATCCAATCTGGAGGTGGTCGATCTGGAGGTGGGCAATCCCGCCACCAATATGATCCCGGCGCAGGCGAAGGCACGGCTGAATATCCGCTTCAACGATCTGCACCGGGGCGAGGAGCTGGCCGGCTGGATTCGCGCAACCGTCGCGGCGCATGCGCCCTCGGCTGACGTGACCATCCGCATTTCCGGCGAATCCTTCCTCACCGAGCCGGGTGCATTCTCCACGCGGATTGCCGATGCGGTGGAGGCGGAAACCGGGCTGCGACCGGAGGCGAGCACGTCGGGCGGCACGTCTGACGCGCGCTTCATCCGGCGGCTGTGCCCGGTGGTGGAGTTCGGCCTGCCCGGCCAATCCATGCACAAGGTGGACGAGCAGGCGAGCGTGGCGGATATCCGCACGCTGGCCCGGATTTATGACCGGCTGCTCGGCTCGATTTTCGCGGCCTGAAGCGGTTTGCTGCGCCGGTTCCAGGTGAGCACCCGCCACAGATAGACGAGGAACATCAGCACGATGATGCCGGTGGAGAGCGGCCCCAGCACGCGATCAATCTCGGCAAAGCGGCTGCCCAGCAGATAGCCGGCGATGCCCAGCCCCATCGTCCAAAGGAAGGTGCCGATGGTGGAATAGAGGAAGAAGCTGCGCATCTTCATCCGCACCAGCCCGGCGGGGATGGAAATCAGCGAACGGATCGTCGGCAGAATGCGCCCGACGCCGACGATGCCGCCGCCATATTTTTCGAACAGCGCCCGGCCGCGCGCCAGTTCCGCCTCGTCCAGCGTGAGCACCCGGCCATAGCGCAGCAGAAATTGTTCGAACCGGCTGAGCCCCAGCCACCAGGCGAGCAGGAACCACAGGCCATTGCCCAGCATGGCGCCGATGGTGCCCGCGATAATCATGCCGGCGAGTGTCACATCATTCTGTGCCGCGTGCACCCCGGCCAGCGCCATGATGACTTCCGAGGGAATCGGCGGGAATATGGTTTCGATGAACATCAGCAGCCCGACCGCGAAATAGCTCCAGGCGTCAATCAGCTGGCCGATCCAGTCGGTCATCGGCCGGCCCTCAGCGCTTCCACCCGATCCCAGAAGATGCCGGGGATGTTGGTGCCGTTGAACCGGTCGATCGCCATGATGCCGGTGGGCGAGGTGACGTTGATTTCGGTGAGCCGCCCGCCGATCACGTCGATGCCGGTGAACATCAGGCCCAGCCGCTTCAGATCCGGTCCCAGCCGGTCGCAGATGATTTTTTCCTGCGCCGTCAGCGCGGCTTTTTCGGCCGAGCCGCCGGCCGCGAGGTTGGAGCGGATTTCGCCGCTTTTGGGCAGCCGGTTGATGGCGCCCACGGGTTCGCCGTCGATCAGCACGATGCGCTTGTCGCCGGCGGTGACGGCGGGCAGGAAGGCCTGCACGATGAAGGGTTCGCGCCAGACGGCAGAGAACATCTCCACCATCGCCGGCAGATTGCCGTCGCCCTCGCCCAGCAGGAAGATGCTGGCACCGGCATTGCCATAGAGCGGCTTCACCACGACGCGGCCATGTTTGGCGTGAAAGGCGCGCGCCGCCTCCAGCGACCGGGTGATGAGCGTGGGCGGCATCAGATCGGCATAGTTCAGCACGAACAGCTTTTCCGGCGCATCACGCACCGAGCGCGGATTATTGAGCACCGTCACGCCGGCGTCGGCGATCCGCTCCAGCAGATAGGTGGCGGACAGATAGGCCATGTCGAACGGCGGATCCNNATCCTGCCGCATCAGCACCACATCGGCATCGCGGGCCAGATCAAGCGTTTCCAATTCCCCCAGCCAGCGGAAATGCGGTGCACCCGGCGCTTCGGGGCGCATCACCGCGAGCGGCCGGGCGCGGGCGACGACGCGCCCTTCCACCCAATCCAGATCGCCCGGCCCATAATGCCACAGCCGGTGGCCGCGTGCTGCTGCCTCGATCATCATCGCCAGCGACGAATCGCCGGCAACATTGATCCGCTCTATGGGATCCATCTGGACCGCGACGCGCAGGATATTGGCCATAGGCGCTGCTTTGGGGGAGGCTCACCAGCGGGTCAATGCAGACTATCGTGCCAGCGCCTCCTGCGCCGCACGAATCCGCTCCATCAGCGCCGGGTCGTGCGTGGTTTCGGCCATGGCGGCCAGCGAGCGGCGCGCGGCGGATATGTCGCCGGCCCGCCGTTCCAGCCGGGAACGTTCCCACCACAGCGAGGAGATGTCGGGAGCAATCAGCGTCATCCGCCGATAAAGGGTGAGCGCGCGGGCCTCGTCGCCGGCGCGCAGCGCGCGGCTGGCGGGATTGCTGACCAGCCGCACCAGCGCCGCGCGGTTGGACAGCGGCTGCACATGGTCCGGCGTCAGGGCCACCTGCGGCCCCAGCGCGCGCTGCACCAGCGCGGCGATGCCGGCCTTTTCCACCACATTGCCGTTGTTGAACGGATCGATCACCACCCGGCTGCCCGATCCGCCGATGGCGACCAGCACATGGCCGGGCACGCCCAGGATCGCCGCCTCCCACCCCAGCCGGCGGGCGAGCGCGACATAGAGGATGGACAGGCTTATCGGCAGGCCCATGCGCCGGTCCAGCATGGCGAGGAAATCGGCGTTCTGCGGCGCGTCATAGCTGTTATTGTCGCCGTTGAAGCCCTCGGTGCCGGCCAGCAGCCCGGCGATCGCCGCGGCCCGGCGGCCGGCCATGCTGTTTTTGGCGCGGGCGGCGAGCCTTGCGGCCATATCATCCATCTGGCCGCGCGCCACGGTCAGGTCGCGGTGGACCCGGTCTGCCGCGGCCAGCTCCATCGCGGCCGAATCGAGCGCGATGTCTGCGTCTTCCAGAAGCCCGATTGCAACCAGCCGGTCCAATGCGTCCCCCATTTTCAGCCGGCCGGAATCAGCCGATCTGCGGAATATGGCGCGGAAGGCCGCGCGGCACCAGTGCGACAAGATCGACACGCGCCGAGAGCCGCTCGCCGCGCGCATTGGCCTCGGTCGCCAGTTGATGCGCCGCGCGCGACAGCCGGCGCAGCGCATCGGGTGAGACCGCGGCAATGGCAGCGTCGATGGTGGCGCGCTGCTTCACCTCCACCAGCGCCAGCACGTCGCCGCGCCGGGCGATGATGTCCACCTCGATCATCCACAGCCGCTTGCGGCGCGCCAGAATCTGCCAGCCGTGCAGGCGCATCCACCAGGCGGCGATGGTTTCCGCCCGCCGCCCCCGTCTTTCGGCTAACCGCCGGTCCCGCGTCATGCCTTGCCCTTCAGCCGCAGCGCCAGCGCATAGACATCGTCACGCGGTGCCCCCAGTGCGGCGGACACGCTGGCGACCGCCTGCCCCATCTTCATGCTCTTCAGCGCTTCGCTGAGCGCCGTTTCCACCGCATCCGCGCCGGACGCGACCGCGGCCGAACCGGGGCCGATCAGCACGACAATCTCGCCTTTTGCCGGTTCGGCGGCGGCAAACCGCGCCGCCAGTTCGGCAAGCGTGCCGGATTCCACCGTTTCGTGCAGCTTGGTCAGTTCGCGCGCCACCACGGCTTCACGCGCGCCCAGCATGGCGTGCCCGTCGGCCAGCATGGCGGCGAGACGCGGCCCGCTTTCATAGAAAATCAGCGTCGCGCGCAGGCCCGCCAGTTCGGCCAGCGCCCGGCGGCGGGCGACCGGCCTGGGCGGCAGGAAGCCGGCGAACAGGAAGCGATCGGATGGCAGGCCCGAAAGGCTGAGCGCCGCAATCGCCGCACAGGGACCGGGCGCCGTGGTAACAACGATGCCCCGCGACCGTGCCGCCCGCACCAGCCCATAGCCGGGATCGGAGATGAGTGGCGTGCCGGCGTCTGACACCAGCGCCACCGCCTCGCGCGCCATCCGCGCCAGCAGCGCTTCGGCCACGTCCGGCGCGCTGTGATCATGATAGCATTGCATCGGCCGGTCGCTGCCGGCGGCGCGCAGCAGCTTGGCGGTCACCCGCGTATCCTCGCAGGCAATCAGATCGGCGCAGCGCAGCCACCGCGCGGCGCGGGGTGACAGGTCTTGCAGGTTGCCGATCGGCCCGGCCACGATATAGAGGCCGGGCGACAGGGCGTCCGCTTCTTGGCCGCTCGCCGCAGCTTCGCCGATCTCATGCCCCTTTTTGGGTGCGAGCGGGCGAATCACGCGCCCCCGCGACGTTGCGGGCCGGTTCATGGGGTGATCTATGGCGTCGATACCGATGGTTGCAAGCTTCGAACCGGCAGCGCTGTCCAGGCGGCGCGGGCTTTCCCTGCCGGTTGCGGTGCTGGCCGGCACCATGATGTTGCTGGCGTCCTGCGCGCCGCGCCAGAAGGCCCCCGTGGCCGCCGCCCCGCCGCCGCCGGTGGCGGCGGAAAAGCCGGTGATGGCCGCGCCCGGCGCGCAGCACCGCATCGCCATTCTGGTGCCATTGACCGGGCCGAACGCGCCCGTGGGCATCAGCCTTTCCAACGCCGCCACCATGGCGCTGGCCGACACGAAAAAATCGGGCGTGCGGCTCACCAGCTATGACACCGCCGCCATGGGTCCGGCTGCTGCCGCCCGCAAGGCGATGGGGGATGGCGCGGAGCTGATCCTGGGGCCGCTGCTTGCCAATGATGTGGCCGCCGTGCGCGCGGCGGCCGCCACCAAGGGGGTGACGGTCCTCAGCTTCTCCAACGACGCCGCCGTTGCCGGTGGCCCGGTCTATGTGCTCGGCTTCCAGCCGGGGCAGTCGGTTGAGCGGGTGGTCAACTGGACGGCCGCGCGCGGCACCCGCCGCTTTGCCGCCCTGGTGCCCAATGGCGTCTATGGCCAGCGTTCGGCGGTGGCCTTCACCCGCGCCGTGCATGGCGCGGGCGGGCAGGTGGTTGCCGTGACGAATTTCGCCCGCACGCCGGCGGCCCTTGCGCCTGCCGCGCGCACCGTTACGGATTTTGATGGCCGCACCAAGGCGGCGGGTGCCGCCGTGCGCCGGCCGGACGGCACGATCGCCCCGGTGCAATCGAAAACCGCGCCGGTGAATTTCGAGGCGCTGATGATCGCCGATTCGGGCAGCATCGCCACCGCCTTTCTGCCGCATCTGGCGCGCTATGGCGTGGCGCACGGCAGCACCATCCTGCTGGGCACCGAGCTTTGGAACAATGAGCCGGGCCTGCGCGCGGTGCCGGGCCTGCAAGGCGCGCTGTTCGCCGCCGTGCCGGATCAGCGCTTCAACGCGATGGCCAGCCGCTATCGGGCGCGCTTTGGCGGCGCGCCGTCGCGGCTTGCCAGCCTGTCCTATGATGCCATGCTGCTCGCCATCAGCAGTGCGGGCGCGGGCTGGCAGCTTGGCACGCCCTTCCCGGCCGCAATCCTGAATGATGCCAAGGGTTTCGCTGGCGTTGACGGCGTGTTCCGCTTCCGGTCCAACGTGGCGGAGCGCGGGCTGGAGGTGCAGCAGGTGGGGCCGCAGGGCTTTGCCACCGTGTCGCCCGCCCCCACCGGCTTCTGAGCGCACTTATCCACACGGGATTCACAAAAGAGTCCGGACCTCAATTTTCGCCGGTCGCTAGCCGCCGCCCGCCGGCTGCGGCACAAGCGGTCGCCCATGGCAACCAGTCCCACCCTCACCGTCATCAGCGGCGCGGATTCGCCCGCATCCGCCCTCCCCTTCAATATCGAGGCGGAGAAGCTGCTGCTGGGCGCCATCATGCTGGAAAACCGGCTGCTCGAAGATGTGATGGGCTTTCTGGAGGAGCAGCATTTCTACGAACCGCTGCATGGCCGCATCTATGCGCAGCTGCGCACGGTTATCGACGCGAATCGGGTCGCCAACCCGGTGACGCTGCGCCCGCTGTTTGAACGGGACGAGCGGCTCGCGGAAGTGGGTGGTGCGGCCTATCTGCTGCGGATGACGGAAGACCCCGGCGTGCTGATCGCCGCGCGGGACTGCGCCCGGCAGATTTACGATCTGTCGCTGCTGCGCGCGCTGGTGCGGGTGGGGGCCGATCTGGTGCAGTCCGCCACCGACACCTCGACCGAAATCAGCCCGAAGGGCCGCATCGAGGCTGCCGAAGCCGCGCTCTACAAGGTCGCGGAAACCGGCGAGGCGAGCAATCAGGGCGTTGCCTTCAAAAAGGCCGCCGAAACCGCGATCAACCTTGCCGCGGCTGCCCGGCGCGCGGGCGGCGGGCTTTCGGGCGTCACCACCGGCCTCACCCACCTCAACAGCCGCATCGGCGGCTTGCAGCGGTCTGATCTCATCATTCTGGCCGGCCGGCCGGGCATGGGGAAAACCGCGCTCGCCACCAATATCGCGTTCGCCGCCGGCAACCGCCACATGCTGGACAGGCGCGCCGGTGACATCGGGCCGAACGGCGCGGCGGTGGCCTTTTTCAGCCTGGAAATGTCGGCGGACCAGCTGGCCAACCGTATCCTTGTCGAACGCTCCGGCGTGCCGTCGCACAAGATTCGCAGCGGACAATTGCAGCAGCAGGAGTTCAACGAGTTCGTGCGCGCGGCGCAGGAAATCGAGGATTTGCCGCTGTTTATCGACGACACGCCGGCGCTGACCATCGCGGGCCTGCGCGCCCGGGCGCGGCGACTGAAGCGGCGGCATGATATTGGGCTGATAGTCGTGGATTATCTCCAGCTGCTGTCGGGCAGCGGCAACCGCGCCAATGACAACCGGGTGAATGAAATCAGCGAAATCTCGCGCGGGCTGAAAACGCTGGCGAAGGAACTGGCCGTGCCCGTGCTGGCGCTCTCGCAGCTCAGCCGGGCGGTGGAGAGCCGCGACGACAAGATTCCGCAGCTTTCGGATCTGCGCGAATCGGGCAGTATCGAGCAGGACGCCGACATCGTGCTGTTCGTGTTCCGCGAGGAATATTATGAGCGGTTCAAGGAGCCGCCGCAGCCCAGCGATGAAAATGACGCGGCCGCAATGAAAAAATATACCGAATGGAAGGCCCGTTTCCAGCATGCCGAGGGCAAGGCGACGATCATCGTTGCCAAGAATCGCCATGGCTCCACCGGCAGCATCGACGTGGCCTTCGATGGCGCCTCCACCCGTTTTTCCGACCTTGCCGAATCTGCCGTCTGATCCGCTCGCCTGGTCGAAAAGGCGGCGCGCACGGCGCCGTTTCGTCGCGCGCAGTTTTTCGCGCTGGCATGGACGCCGCCGCCTGCTATCGCGTCGGCCATGGATTTCCATTCCGATAACGCAGCCGGGGTCCACCCCGCCATCCTGAAGGCTGTCGCCGGTGCCGCCGGCCCGCATCCGGCCGGCTATGACGCCGACGACTGGAGCAGGCGGCTGGACGCGGCCTTCTCCGCGCTGTTTGCCGCGCCGGTGCGGGTTTTTGCGGTGCCATCGGGCACCGCCGCCAATGCCCTGTCTTTGGCCGCCATCGTGCCGCCCTGGGGTGGCATCTATGCCCATCAGGACGCGCATATCGAGGTGGACGAGGCGGGCGCGGTGTCCTTCTTCACCGGCGGGGCGAGCCATATTCTGGTGCCCGGCGCCAACGGCAGGCTGGGAGTGGACGCGCTGGAAACTGCCGCCAGCCGCCGGCGGGGCGATGTGCATCAGGTGCCGGCGGCCGCGCTCACCATCACGCAGGCCAGCGAATGCGGCACGGTATATCGGCCCGATGATGTGGCGGCGCTGGCCGACTGGGCGCATGGCCGCGGCCTGAAGCTGCACATGGATGGCGCGCGCTTTGCCAATGCCGTGGCGCATCTTTGCTGCCATCCGGCCGACATCAGCTGGCGGGCGGGGGTGGATATCCTGTCCTTCGGGGCGATCAAAAATGGCGGCATGTCGGCCGAGGCGATTGTGGTGTTCGATGCGCCGCTGGCGGAAACCCTGCCGATTCGCCGCAAACGCGGCGGCATGATGCCCTCCAAGGGCCGATTCGCCGCCGCGCAGCTGCTGGCGATGGTGGAGGACGGGCCCTGGCTCGACAATGCGCGGGCCGCCAATGCGGCGGCCGCGCGGATTGCCGCCACCGTTCCCCGGCGGCTCCTCTATCCGGTGGAGGCCAATGCGCTGTTTCTGCGCCTGACGCCCGGCGAAAAGGCGCAGCTGCGGACACAGGGGTTCGGATTTTATGATTGGGAGCTGCTGGGCGACGATGCCGCGCGCTTCGTGCTGCGCTGGGATCAGAGCGCGGAGGCCATAGCCGCGCTGGCGCAGGCGCTGGCCGCGCTGTGAACGCCCGCGCCATCCTGCAATTTTCCATCGTTGCGCTCATCTGGGGCACGACCTGGTTCGTCATCAAGGATCAGCTGGCGGTGGTGAACCCCAGCTGGTCGGTCACCTATCGCTTCCTCACGGGCGGCCTTGTGCTGATATTCTGGTGCCTGTGGCGCGGCATTCCGCTGAAACTGCCGCGCGAGGCGGCGATTTTTGCCGCGGCGATGGGCCTGTTCCAGTTCATGGTGAACTTCAATCTTGTTTACCGCTCAGAGCTTTATATTCCGTCCGGCATCCCGGCGGTGGCCTTTGCGCTGCTGATGGTGCCCAATGCGGTGCTGGCCGGGATTTTCCTTGGCCGCCATATCTCGCGCCGCTTTCTGCTCGGTTCAGCGCTGGGCATAGCGGGCGTCGGGATGCTTTTTTATCAGCAGCTCAGCTTTCCCGGCGACCGGGCCGGGACCATGGTGGGGCTGACGCTGGTGGCGCTGGCGATCTGTTCGGCAAGCATTGCCAATGTGTTGCAGGCAACGCCGCGCGCACTGGCGATTCCGCCGCTGGCCGGGCTGGGCTGGGCGATGCTTATGGGGTCGGCGATGAACGCGGTTTTTGCCTTTGCCGTCGCCGGCCCGCCGCAATGGGATGCCCGGCCGGAATATCTGATCGGCCTCCTCTATCTGGGCATATTTGCCAGCGCGATTGCCTTTGCGCTCTATTTCGACCTCATCCGTGCCATTGGCCCGGCAGAGGCCGCCTGGACGGGCGTGCCCATCCCCATCATCGCCATGGCCATTTCCACGATGGCGGAAGGCTATCGCTGGTCGCCGCTGGCCGCGCTGGGCGCGGTTGTGGCGATCGTCGGCCTGATTATCGCGCTGCGCCAGCCAAAAACTCAGGTCCCAGAAATTCAGGCACCAGAAGTTCAGACATAGCGGCCGCGCAGATAGAGCAGCGGGTCGCGTTCCTCCGCCGAGCGGAAGCTGTCGATGCGGCCGATGAGCACCATATGATCGCCGGCGTCCACCTCCATCATGGTGGAGCAGGCGAAGTTGGCGCAGGCGCCTTCCAGCAGCAGCACGCCCGATTCGGCCTTCACCCAATTGGCGTCGGCAAAACGGTCTGCCCCCGGCCGGGCGAAGCGTTCCGACACGTCGCGCTGATCGGATGCCAGCACATTCACCCCGAACACGCCGGCCGTGCGGATGCAGGGCAGGCTGGCGGTGAATTTGCCGGGGCACACCAGCAGCAGCGGCGGATCGAGCGATACCGACGTGAAGCTGTTGGCCGTGAAACCGATCGGGTCCCGATCAGCATCAAAGCTGGTCACGATGGTGATGCCCGTGGCGAAACAGCCAAAGGCATCCCGAAGGGCGCGGGTATCCGTCATGCCCGTCTCCATGGCGGCGGGTGCTGAAAAGGCAAGGGGTCGCTATTTGCCGGTGAAGGCGGTGGGCCGTTTCTGCATAAAGGCCATCACCCCTTCCGCAAAATCGGCGGTGCGGCCGGCCTGCAACTGGTTGAGGCGCTCCACCTTCAGCGATTCGGTCAGCGTCTTTTCCATACACTCGCGGATGCCCTGGCGGATGAGGGTGAGCGCCCTGGTCGGGCCGGCGGCGAGCTTCCTTGCAATCGCCATCGTCTCGTCCATCAGCGCGGCATCGTCCACCAGATGCGACACCATCCCCCAGTCATAGGCTTTTTCGGCCGGAATCCGCTCGCCCAGCATCATCATGGCGGTGGCGCGCGTGCGGCCGACCATGCGCGGCAGCATCCAGGTGGAGCCGACATCCGGCACCAGCCCGATATTGACGAACGCCTGCAGGAAATAGGCGGACCGACCGGCGACGATGATGTCGCCGGCCAGCGCGAAAGAGCAGCCGGCACCCGCTGCCGGACCGTTCACAGCGGTGACGAACGGCACCGGCAGCGCGAACAGCCGCTCCATCAGCACATTGAAATGGGTTTCCAGCACCCGGCCCGCATCGCCCGGCCCGGACCTGCCGGCGCCACCACCGCCACCGGCACCGCCCTTGGGAGAAAGATCAGCGCCGGAGGAAAAGCCCCGGCCGGCACCTGTCAGCACCAGACAGCGCGCGGTGGAGATGCCATCGCGGATCTGGTCCACGGCGCTTATCATCTCGGCAACCACGCCGGTATCCAGTGAATTCAGCCGTTCCGGCCGGTTGATTGTCAGCGTGGCAACGCCATCGGCCTCGGTCCACAGGATATGCGTGTAGCTCATGTCAGTCCTCCGTCGCGACGCTTGTAGCGCGTGGACATGGCCCATTGCCGCTCGGCATTGTGGCAGGGCAGGCTGCTAGTTCCGGGCTGTAAAATTGAGGAAGGCGGGAATGCCTTCTTCACCAAAGCCGATGAAGCTGGGGCCGTCACGCCGGTCGTCGCGATCCCGCCGGTCATCGCGATCCCGCCGATCGTCGCGGCGGTCGTCGCGGCGGGATTCGGCCTCGCGGCGCGGCTGGCGCTCGCTGCGCTGAGCCGGTTGCTCGCTGCGCTGGGCCGATTGCTCGCTGCGCTGGCCCGGTTGTTCGCTGCGCTTGGCTGGGCGTTCGGGCGGAGCCGCCCGTTCCGCGCGCGCTTCTGGCTGTCGCGCCGGTCTGCGCTCGCGCCTCGCCCCTTGCGCCGGTTCGCGGGCGGGCGCCGAGTCGCGGGCGGGTGCCGCTTCCTCGGTCCGCTCCGGCTCCGGGGCCTGTTCCGGCTTGCGGTCGCGGCTTCTCGCCCGGCTGCGCGGCGCTTCGTCCTGCGCGTCCGGGCCAGCCTGATCCGGTTCACCACGCTGCGGCGCGGCATCGCCAAAGGCCGTGCGGCGCGGGATTTTCTGCCCCGTCAGCTTCTCGATACTGGCGACCGCTTCGGCGTCCTCCGGCGTGATGAGCGTCATGGCGATGCCCTTCATGCCCGCGCGCCCCGTCCGGCCGATGCGGTGGACATAATCGTCCGGATGCCAGGGCACGTCGAAATTGATCACATGGCTGACGCCCTTGATGTCCAGCCCGCGCGCGGCGACGTCGGAAGCCACCAGAATGTTGATTTCTTCGGATTTGAAGCGATCCAGCTCGCGGATGCGGTCCGCCTGCTCCATGTCGCCATGAATCTGGCCCACCTTCATGCGGCCGCGCTTCAGGCTGGTGGCAAGATCGCGCACCGTGGTCTTGCGGTTGCAGAAGATGATGGCGGTGCGCACATCGTCAGCGCGCAGCAATTCCTTCAGCGCATCGCGCTTGGACCGGCTGTCCGTCTCCACCAGGCTTTGCGCGATGTCGGCGTTGGTGGTGGCCGGGCGGCTCACCTCCACCATCTTGGGGGAGGACATGAACTGGTCCGCCAGTTTTTTGATGGGCGGCGGCATGGTGGCGGAAAACAGCAAAGTCTGCCGTTCCGGCTTCAGGAAGGAGCAGATTTTTTCGACATCCGGGATGAACCCCATGTCGAGCATCCGGTCGGCCTCGTCGATCACCAGAATATCGACGCCGGAGAGCAGGATCTTGCCCCGGCTGTGCTGGTCCATCAGCCGGCCCGGCGTGGCGATCAGCACATCGACGCCCTTTTCCAGCGCGCGATCCTGATCGCCAAAGGCAACGCCCCCGATCAGCAACGCCATGGAGAGCTTGTGATATTTTCCGTATTTTTCGAAATTCTCGGCCACCTGCGCGGCCAGTTCGCGCGTCGGCTCCAGAATGAGCGAGCGCGGCATACGGGCGCGGCTGCGCCCTTCGGCCAGAATGTCGATCATCGGCAGCACGAAGCTCGCCGTCTTGCCGGTGCCGGTTTGCGCGACGCCGATCAGGTCCCCGCCCATCAGCACGGTGGGGATGGCGGCGGCCTGAATGGCACTGGGAGTGGAATAGCCGGCGTCTTCGACGGCCTTCAGCAGGGCATCGGAAAGGTGCAGATCAGAAAAGTTCAATGAATGTCCTTGGGATGACACATGTCGTGGCGGGCGCCAGGAACAGCGTCCTGCCCGGCCCCATAGCCGGAAAGCGGCAAAATGGAAAGGGGAGCGGTTGCCCTCTCCCCAATCTGTTTCCGGCACCAATCTGTTTCCGGCCCCAATCTGTTTCCGGTGAAGTCAGCCCCTAGAAACGGAAGCCGGCGGCCACGCCATAGCGGCGCGGTTCCAGGGTGAAGATATTGGTGTACAGGCCGGATGACGGGTCGGTCACATATTGGCCGGTAATCGCCGATGAATCGAACAGGTTCTGCACGAAACCGCGGATGAAGAAGCGGTTGTCGGGCGCGTTGAACTGCACCTGCGCGTTGACGATTTCATAGCTGGGCACCCGGTCAATCGGGCGGTTGAAGGTGCGGGAATAGGTGTTGCCGGTGAAGTTCAGGTCACTGCGCAGCACCATGTTCCAGCCATTGTCGAAATCCGCCGTATATTGGGCACCCACCGACACTTTGAACTTCGGCGCGTTGGGCAGCTGGTTGCCGGAAAGATCGACCGCATTGCCCGACGGCAGCACCGGATTGGCGGCCGCCGGATCGAACACCACCGGCACCTTGCCCGCCACGGCCGACGATGCCAGCACCGAACAGAGCGAATAAGCGCCCGTGGCATTGGTGCCGGGAACGGGAACCGGCGCCCTGATGCCAAGCGCCTGATTCACCTGGGCCACAAAGCCATTGGCGAGCGCCGCGTTGCCCGGCACACGCACCACGCAGTTTGCACCGCCTTGCAGATCCTTGATGATAACCGTGTCCGAAAGGCCGCCCGAAGGATCGCGCGTGTCCACCAGTTGCAGATCGAGAATCCTGGTTTTCAGATAGCTGGCCGACATGTTGAACAGCAGGCTGGGCGTGGGCGCAACGATGAATTCGCCTTCCACCCCGAAAATCTCCGCATCGCTATTATCGTTGAAGCTGGTGCGGTTGATGATGCGGCTGATCTGCAAATCCTTGTATTTATAATAGAAAGCAGACATGTTGGCGCGGAATGCACCGCCCAGGAATATGTTCTTCGTGCCGATTTCGAAGGCGTCGATCACTTCCTTGTCGAACTCGGCCGGCGCGATGAACACTGCCGGGTCGAACGGAGGGTTGATGCCGCCCGCTTTATAGCCGCGCGAGTAGGACAGATAGACCAGCGTGTCTTCCGTGAAGCTGGTTTCCGGCTTCCAGTCGATCACGAAGCGGCCGGTGATGGCGTCGAAGCCCACCGATTTTTCGCGGAAGGGCGGGAAGTTGGGCAGTGCATTGGCATCGGCCGTGCCATAGGGCACGGGCGCGTTATAAAGCGGCGCGCGATCCCGCACATATTTCTTGTCGTTGGAATAGCGCAGGCCGGCGGTGATTTTCAGCGTGTCCGACGGTTCGTAATAGACTTCGCCGAAGATGCCATAGGCCTTCAGCGTGAAACGCTCCACCTCTGAGTTGAAGAAGGGCGCAGCCAGCGCGGCGTTCGGACCGCCCTGCGCCGCGCCGACAACCAGTGCGCCATAGTCGAGGCCGGACGAGGCCACATAATAGTTGGAGTCGCGCGTTCTGCTGTCGAGGTAGATGCCGCCGATCAGGAAGTTGAACGCGCCATCGAACTTCGAGTCGATATGCGCTTCGGCCGACCATGTCTCGGTGGTGGCACCGCTCTCGTCATAATCGGTGGACAAGGGCGCGCAGCGATCGATATCGCCGTTGATGAAACCGTTGTTCTGCCGGCTGACCTGGCTGACGCAGATGGTATTGCCCTGAAACAGTCTGGCCGCACCCGCCGCAAACAGCGGATAGTTGCGCAGCGCGAAGATCGAACCGCCGGGATTGAAGTTCAGATTATTCTGCACGGCAAGGTTATAGTCGGTGCGCGAAACCACGCTGGACCGCGCCCAGCCTCCGGTCATATTCAGCACGATATTGTCAAAATCCTGCTGGAATTTCAGCTGAATCTGCGTCTCGTCGCTTTTATAGGTGGGCTCATAATCCAGGTTCACCGTGCGATAATCGCTGGGGTTCACCTGGCCGGCGAACGGGTCGGGGCCATAGAGGTCAACCATGCCGAACACGCCGAGCGCACCGCCGGAAATGGCGTTCAGAAACTGCTTGGACGGCAGCACCGCGGCGATGGTGGAATTGCCGTTCAATGTTTCGAAGGCCAGATAGTCGGGCAGGCAGCCCAGCACGCCGGTCGGATCGCGGTGGCAGAGCTGCTTCTGGATGCGTGACCGGTTGCTATCCTCTTCATAATGATAGGCAATAACGTCGAATATGGTGTCTTCGGTCGGCTGAAAACGCAGGCTGCCGCGCACGGCCCATTGATCCCGCCCGTCGATACGGTTGCCGGTGAACAGATTTTCCGTGAAGCCATCGCGCTTCAGATAGGTGCCGGCCAGCCGCACGCCGATCTTGTCAGACAGGGGCGCGTTCACCATGGCTTCCAGCCGCCAGCTGTTGAAATTGCCATATTCAACCGAGCCGGACGCGCCAAAGCCGGACAGATCCGGCCGGGCGGTGATAAGGTTGACCGCGCCCGACGTGGCGTTGCGGCCGAACAGCGTGCCCTGCGGGCCGCGCAGCACTTCGATCCGCTCCATATCGAAGAAATCGGCTTCGAACAGGCGGGTGGAGGTGAGCGGAACATCGTTGATATGGATGCCGGTGGCCGTATCGCAGGTGATGCCCACGCACAGGTCGCCGATGCCGCGGATGGTGAAGTTGGCGGCGGTGAAATTGCCCTTGGTGAAAGTGACATTCGGCAGAGAAAGCTGAAGGTCGGACGAGTTGTTGATCTGCTGCCGGTCCAGCGCTTCGGCCGAGAAGGCGGAAATGGCGATCGGCACGTCCTGGAGGCTTTGCGCCTGCCGCTGGGCCGTTACCACAATGTCGGCGATGCCCCCGGTGTCGGTTGATGCCTGCTGCGCCTGTGCGCCGGCGGCAAGGCCGAGCAGCGAGACCGCCGGGATGAGCGCCGCCCTGGCGGTCCATGCGCGTTCGAGACCTGTCCTGTGCATATCATCCTCCCCTTTCGGGCCGGTCCGCCTGGGAACGGCCCCCAATCCCAGGAACGCGGCAGTCTGCCACGCGCCTATGGCCGGGAAGGCGATCGGTGACATTTGGGGCGCGCACTCCCATGGCGCCCATGCCTTTTCTTCCGCGTCGGTCCTCCCCGGGCCGATGCGGCATTGAAACAGGCGCTCGCTCTGTTGTCCAGCGGATGAAGGGGCCTGCCCACCCTCTCTGAAATGGTGGGCACCCGCCTGTCGCCCAAAAACAACGGCGGCGGAATCAGCGCTTTTTCGCGGTTAGCGGCGCGATGGCGCGCACGGAGCAGTTGCCGCCGGCCCGGCCGATGATGCGGTCCCGTCCGGCACAGATGCGGCCAGTCTGCGTCTGATTATAGTAAAAGCCGCCATAGAAGGTGATTTGCGGGCAGTTGTTCTGTAATTTCAGCCGCCAGCGCTGGCCGCCGCGCAGCACGATATCGAGCGTGCGCTGATCCACCACTTCGGCACCGGCGATGTTGACGGCATCGATACAGGCACCGGGGCGGGCCCGGCCTTCCTTCCACTGATCCGCGTCCGGGCTGGGGCGCATGGGGCGCACCGGCACGGCGCCCACCTGCGCCGAGGCGGGATGCGCCGCGACAAGGGCCAGCAAGGCCAGCCACCGGCCCGCCCTGCCCTTCCACCCGCCGTCCCGCTTCCGCCTCATCACGCCTTTGTCACCGCTCCCGCGGCAGGCCGGACGATTCCGGCGCTGTCAGCGACCGCTGGCCTGACGGTCAGGCGTTGAACCATGGCTGAACCCGGCACGCCGTTATTTTGGCTTCACAAAGCGCAGGGTCATCCGGTCACTTTCGCCAATGGCCGCATATTTCGCGCGATCCGTGTCGCCCAGCGCATAGACGGGCGGCAGCGTCCAGACACCCTTGGGGTGATCGGCCGTGTCTTTGGGGTTGGCGTTGATCTCGCTCGTCGCGTCCAGTTTGAAACCGGCGGCCTGCGCCAGGCGGACGATCTCCGACATTTTCATATAGCCGCTGTCGTGCCTGGGATCGCTGCGGTCTTCCGGCAGGCGATGTTCCACCACGCCCAGCACGCCGCCGGGTT
>DITZ01000003.1:8898-19434 GCA_002422985.1 Sphingomonadales bacterium UBA6171 | reverse complement strand
TCATCATCACCGGATAGCCGATGCCGTTGGCAATCTCCACCGCATGCGCCGTGTCAGTGATTTCGCCGACATAGCCGGGCACGACCGAGACGCCGGCGGCTTTCGCCAGCTTCTTCGATTCGATCTTGTCGCCCATGGCGGCGATGGCGGCGGGCGGCGGTCCGATAAAGGCAATGCCGGCGTCCGCCAGCGCGGTCGCAAACCATTCGCGTTCGGAAAGAAAGCCATAGCCCGGATGGACGGCCTGTGCGCCGGTGGCGCGACAGGCTTCGATAATCCTGTCCCCCAGCAGATAGGATTGGGCCGCGGGCGGCGGGCCGAGGTGAACCGCCTCGTCCGCCAGTTCGACATGGAGCGCTGCGGCATCAGCGTCGGAATAGACGGCGACGGTTTTGATCCCCATGCGGCGGGCGGTGCGGATGACGCGGCAGGCGATCTCNNTCGCCACGGTTGGCAATCAGTATCTTGTCGAACATCAGCACCCTTTCGGTTACGCGCCCCCCTAAAGAGGAGAAGCGCGGGCAGCGTCAAGGGTGCGTGCACCATCCCCAAAACAAAGCGCGGGGGCGAGAGGTGCGCTGTGTCGCGACAGGCAGGCGGCAGGGCGGCGGCGCAACCTCATGCCGGCCAGATCGAAGCCCGGCAGCGCAGATCAGGCCTTTTCCAGCGTGCATTGNNTCACCTGGGTGACCTTGGTTTCCGCGACTTCGAACGTGAAAATGCCGCAGACACCCACGCCGCGCTGGTGAACATGCAGCATCACCCGGGTGGCATCCTCCATCGACATGCGGAAAAAGCGTTGCAGCACATGCACGACAAATTCCATCNNTCGTTCAGCAGCAGCACCTTGTAGAGCGAGGGCTTGGCGGTTTCGACGCGGGTGCGGGTAACGACGCCCGTTCCCGTGCCGCCGCGTCCGCCGTCATCGTCTTCGCCTGCTGTTGGGTTGCGCACACTCTCTCCGATTCCACTGCCGGCTCCATTGCCGGCGAACTTCCCTGCCGGCTCTATTGCCGGCGAATTTCACTGCCGGCGAATCCCTGCCGGGACGCCGCCGCTGTGGCCCATAACGACCAAGCCAGAAAACAAATTACCGGAATCCGTGCCGCATGCGCAAGGGATGATGATTGTCAATTCCGCGTATGACCCATCCTGTTCGCGCTTGCCTCATCGCGGGTTAGGTTTAAGGGCGTTGCTGTCATATCGCCCTTCGTAACATTTGGGAGCATTGTCCCTTGAATCGCCCCCTCCCCCTTCTGGCTTTTCTCGCCATCGCCATCCTTCCCGGCTGTTCCCTGCTGGGCGACGGCAATACGGCCAAAGGCGGCGCGGAAAAAGGCGGCGCGGAAAAAGGCGGGGGCCAGCGCGCCCCGTCGGTCGTGGTGGGGACGGCGGTGGAGATGGACCTGGTGGACCGCATCGAGGCGGTGGGAACGGCGCGGGCGAACGAACAGGCCGATCTCAACTCCACCGTGACCGAGCGGGTGGCAAAGGTGAATTTCCGCGACGGGCAATATGTGCCGCGCGGTGCGGTGATTGCCGAGCTGGTGCGCGCCGAACAGGGCGCAACGCTGAACGAAAGCGAAGCGCGGGTGCGGGAAGCGCAATCGCAGCTGGAGCGGCTAAAAGCCTTGCAGAAACAGGGCTTCGCCACGCGGGCGCGGGTGGATGAGCAGCAGTCGCTGGTGGATGTGGCGCGCGCGCAATCGGCGGGCGCGCGTTCACAGATTGGCGACCGGGTGATCCGCGCGCCCTTTTCCGGCTGGCTGTCGCTTCGGCGGATTTCACCGGGTCAGGTGGTGAACTCGGGCACGACCGTGGTGACGATTGTGGATCACAGCCGCATCAAGCTCGATTTCCCGGTGCCGGAAACCTATATCTCCGCGTTGAAGCCCGGCCTGCAAATCGAGGCAAAAGCCGCTGCCTGGCCGGGCGAAATCTTCCGTGGACAGGTGGAAACCATCGATCCGCTGGTGGACCCGGTGTCGCGCGCGGCAACGGCGCGGGCCATCCTGCCAAACCCCGATCTGCGGCTGCGGCCCGGCATGCTGATGACGGTGAGCATCCAGTCCCGCCCGCGCCGCAGTGTGGTGGTGCCGGAACTGGCGGTGGTGGGCGATGGCGCGGACGCCTATGTGTGGAAGGTGGACGCCGCCAACGCGGCGCACCGCACCAAAATTGCCGCCGGCACCCGCAGCGAAGGCCGGGTTGAAGTGCTGTCCGGCCTGAAAGCCGGCGATCGGCTGGTGACGGAAGGCACGGTGAAACTGCGCGTGGACGGGCCGATCCGCCCGGCGACCGCCGAAGATGCCGTGAAGGCCGCCGCATGATCCTGTCCGACATGTCCGTCAAGCGGCCGGTGTTTGCGGCGGTGCTGTCGCTGCTGCTGGTGCTGGTGGGGGTGGTCTCTTATTCGCGGCTCTCAGTGCGCGACCTGCCCGCGACCGAGCCGCCCATCGTGTCGGTGGATGTCACCTATCGCGGGGCCAACGCGCAGGTGGTGGAAAACCAGATCACCCAGCTGATCGAGGACCGGATTTCCGGCATCGAGGGCATTGAAAATATCTCGTCGCGCTCGCGCGATGGCCGATCGACCATCACCATCGAATTTACCGCCGCGCGTGACATTGATGCCGCCGCCAATGATGTGCGCGACAGGGTGTCGGCCACGCTCAACCTGCTGCCGGCAGAAGCCGACCCGCCGCAGATCAGCAAGGTGGACGTGGATGCGTCGCCGATCATCTGGCTGAACCTCATCCACCCGGACTGGTCCGCCATGCAGCTGACCGACTATGCGGATCGTGTGCTGGTGGACCGTTTCGGTTCCATCAACGGCGTGTCGCGGGTGAATATCGGCGGCGAGGCGCGGCCCGCCATGCGGGTGTGGATCGACCGGCAGAAGCTGGCCGCCTTCAACCTGACAACCAGCGACATAGAAGATGCGCTGCGGCGGCAGAATGTCGAGCTGCCGGCCGGCCGGGTCGAGGGCGAGGCGAGCAATCTTTCGGTGCGGGTGGACCGGCAGTTCCATTCGGCGGCGGATTTCGCCGGCCTCATCGTCTCGCGGCGGGACGATGGCTATATGGTGCGGCTGGGCGATGTCGCCCGCATCGTGCGGGAGCCGGAGAACCGCTATAATCTGTTCCGCTCCAACGGAGAGCTGGCCATCGGGCTGGGCATCGTGCGGCAATCCGGTGCCAATACGCTGGAGGTGGCGGATGCCGTCAAGGCGGAGATGGAAGCCGTGCGGCCGCTGCTGCCGGACGGGATGGAGTTGGCGGTCAGCTTCGATTCGTCGCAGTTTATCGACCGGGCCATCAGCAATGTGTGGAGGACGCTGGCCGAAGCCGCGATCCTGGTGGTGGCGGTGATTTTCCTGTTCCTCGGCTCGCTGCGGGCGACACTCATTCCCGCCATCACCGTGCCGATCTGCCTGATTGCCACCTTCGCCGTGCTGTATGTGCTGGGCTATTCGCTGAACCTGCTGACGCTGCTGGCCTTTGTGCTGGCCATCGGTCTGGTGGTGGATGACGCCATCGTGGTGCTGGAGAATATCTATTTCCGCATCGAGGAGGGCGAGCCGCCGCTGGTGGCGGCCTATCAGGGCACGCGTCAGGTGGCCTTTGCGGTGCTGGCGACGACGATTGTGGTGTGTGCGGTGTTCGTGCCGCTATATTTCATCGCCGGCAACACCGGGCTGCTGTTCCGCGAGCTGGCGGGCGCGATGATCGGCGCCATCGCCTTTTCCGGCTTTGTGGCGCTGACGCTGACGCCGATGCTCTGTTCCAAGCTGTTGAAGAAAGAGACGAATCATAATCGCTTCAACATCTGGTTCGACCGGCAGTTTGGCCGTTTTCAATCGGGCTATCGCCGCACATTGGTGCGGCTGATCGGCCGGCCCTGGATGGTGGGTGGCGTGGCGCTGGCGGTGGTGGCGCTGGGCCTGCTGGCCGGCGCGTCGCTGAAGAGCGAGCTGGCGCCGGGCGAGGATCAGGGCAATTTTCAGGTCTCGATCCAGGCCCCCGAAGGCACCGGCTATAACCAGATGGTCCGCTATATGGATAATCTGCAGGCCAGGATTCTGCCGATGGTGGAGGAAGGCGTGATCCGGCGCATGCTGGTGCGTGCGCCCGGCGGCTTTGGCCTGAGCGAGGATTTCAGCTCCGGCGCGATGGTCATCTTTCTGGAGCCATGGGAGGAGCGCGACGTTACCACCGAAGATGTGGTGCAGCGGGTGCAGAAAATCATCTCTGCCGATCCGCGCGTTCGGGGCAATGCGTCTGTCAGCAGCTCATTGTCGCGCGGGCGGGGCCGACCGATCCAGTTCGTGATCGCCGGTTCCAGCTTCGAGGAGCTGAAAGTGGCGCGCGACGCCATCTTTGCGGCCGCCGCCAACAATCCCGGCATCGTGGAGCTGGACAGCGACTATCGCGAGACGAAGCCGCAGTTGATGGTGGACATCGACACGGTGCGCGCCGGCGATCTGGGGGTTTCCATCGCCGAAATCGGCAGCACGCTGGAAACGATGATGGGCAGCCGCCGGGTGACAACCTTCATCGACCGTGGCGAGGAATATTATGTCGTCCTGCAAGCCGAGGATGAGGATCGGGCGGCGCCGGGCAATCTGGAATATATCTATGTCCGTTCGCAGACGACCGGCGAGCTGGTGCCGCTTTCCAGCCTGGTGACGCTGCGCGAAGTGGCACAGGCCGGCGAGCTGGGCCGGTTCGACAAGCTGCGCGCCATCACCATTCAGGGCAATGTGACGCCGGATTACACACTGGGCGAGGCGCTGGATTTCCTGGATGCAACGGCCCATGAACAGCCGCAGATTTCCGCCATCGGCTATAAGGGGGAATCGCTGGCGCTGCGGCAGACCGGTTCCTCGCTGTGGGTGGTGCTGGGGCTGACCATCGTGCTGGTGTTTCTGGTGCTGGCGGCGCAGTTCGNNTTCCTGGTGCTCGCGGCGCAGTTCGAAAGCTTCATCCACCCGATCGTCATCCTGCTGACGGTGCCGCTGGCCATTGGCGGCGGGCTGCTGGGGCTGTGGGTGATGGGCGGCTCCATCAACCTTTATTCGCAGGTTGGCATCGTGATGCTGGTGGGGCTGGCGGCAAAAAATGGCATCCTGATCGTGGAATTCGCCAACCAGCTGCGCGACGATGGCGAGGCGTTCGGGGAAGCCATTCTGGACGCGGCGGAGCGGCGGCTGCGGCCGGTGCTGATGACCTCCATCGCCACGGTCGCCGGCGCGGTGCCGCTGATGCTGGCAAGCGGCGCGGGTGCCGGTGCGCGTGAGGCGGTGGGCGTGGTGATCGTGTTCGGCGTGAGTCTGGCGACGCTGCTGACGCTGTTCGTGATCCCCACCTTCTACGCCGCCTTTGCCAAAGGCACGCAATCGCCCGAAACCATCGCGCGCGCGCTGGAGGCCGGGCTGGCGGCAAGCGAGGCAAAAGCAGCGGAATAGCCGCGGCCCTTCGCAGCACAGCATTTTTGCGCTATGGGCGGCGGCATCACGTGGGAAGACGATGGAAATGCAGAAGGACAATCAGATTCTCGAAGATCTGTCGCGCATGGTGTCAAGCGTTGCCGGCACCGTGGCGGGTGTCGGGCGCGAAGCCGAGACCCGCATCAAGGACAAGCTGCGCGAGGCGGTTGCCGGCATGGATTTCGTGAGCCGCGAGGAATTTGAAGCGGTGAAGGAGCTGGCCGCCGGCGCGCGCACCGAACTGGAAGCGCTGAAGGCGGAATTCGCCGCGCTGAAGGCCGGAAAATAGCCCCCGCCAGCCCGGCTTATCCACAGCAAAGATTGACCGGGGCTTGCCGAAGCGGCCCCGATGGCACATCATGTGGTGGCTATTGCTGCCGGTTGCCACGAGTTCTTGAGGACGCATACGCATGACCAGCCTTCAGACGGACTATATGGCGGAAAGCGCCGCGCCGATCGACACGCTGGAATATTATTTCCGCAGTCATGATTGGCAGTTCGAGCGCGACGGCGATGACGAGATTGTCGCGACCGTGAAGGGCAGCTGGTCGGACTATGAGCTGCGCGGCCTGTGGCGCGCGGATGATCAGGTCTTGCAGTTCATCGCCATGACCGGGATTTCGGCCGCCGCCACGCCCGCAGGGCAGGAACGCTCCTCGCTCTATGAACTGCTGGGCATGGTGAATGAACAGCTGTGGGTGGGGCATTTCGAGCTTTGGTCCTCTGATGGCGCGGTGCTGTTCCGCCATGCGCTGCTGCTGGACGGCGGCGACGACAGCGGCCTGAGCCTGCCGCAGGCGCATGCGATGGTGGATGCCGCCATCGAGGAATGCGAACGCTATTACCCGGCGATCCAGTTTGTGCTGTGGGGCGGCAAATCCCCGCGTGACGCGCTGGCCGCCGCGCTGACGGAGACCGAGGGCGAGGCCTGAGACAGGCTTCAGCCATTCCGGCCCGCACCGGCTTGACCGGCACCGGCCTGCCATGCGCACCGGGCATATCTGCCGCCCCATATGTTGCATGACAATAATGATAGCGGAAATATATCAGACTGATTTCATTACGACTTTATGAGAATTTTCCAGCCATAATGTTGCATCGCACAATTCCATGCTGCAATCATTCGGGCGGCACTCAAATTTTTCATTGACGGGAACTGAGCGAAACTTTAATTCTGCCTTCATCGAATTGAGCGCGACTCAGCAACTATGGGGCAGATGCCCCGGCTGGTAGCGGCTCATCCGGCAAAGCCCGCATCCATGGTGGACGCAGGCGCCGGGCACGAGGTGAAAGGCTTTTCCCATGCGTTCCACGCTGTTTGCCATGGCCTTCGCGGCCGCAACGCTGCTCATCTCCGCCGTTCCGGCCGCTGCTTCGTCTGAAACCTGCGACACTGCCCCCGCCAGGCTGCGCGCCATTGCCGCCACCGCAGACGCCGACGCACAGCGCAAGGCCGGCCGCAACATCGATCTGGGCGAATTGCTGTGCAAAGCCCGTAACAAATCCGATGCGGCCAAGAAGTTCAGCCTGGCCGCCAAGGCGCTGGGCACCGACCTCGCCAGCGTGATGTCCGGTAACTCCACGGCCGCGGTTCAGTAACACTCCTCCCCTCGGCAGGCCCCTCCCCCTCCCTGAGGCCTGCCGATGCAAAGGGCGGTGGTTCGCAAAGAACCGCCGCCCTTTCTCGTTTCTCCGCGCTTGCGCGCCGTGCTGGCGGGTGCCACATCCCTCCCATGATGCTGCCGGCCTTCGATGCGCTTGATGGCGCCGACCATAATCTGCTCATCCTGTGCGATCATGCCGCCAATGCCGTGCCGCCGGGGCTGAGGCTGGGCGTTGATGATGCCCTGATGGACACGCATGTCGCCATCGACATCGGGGCCGGCCCCTTGGCGCGCGCGCTTTCCCGCCTGCTGAATGCCCCCGCGCAACTGGGGAAATGGTCCCGGCTGGTGGCCGATGTGAACCGGCCGCCGGATTCATCCGCACTGGCACCCGACAGCAGCGACGGCATTGCCATTCCGGCCAATCAGGGGCTGACCGGCGAAGCGCTGGAGGCAAGGCGCGCCATTCACCGCGATTTCCACGCCAATGTCGAGCAGCAGCTGGCAGCGCGGCGGCCGTTGCTGCTGGTGTCGGTGCACAGCTTTACCCCCGCGCTCGAATCGGCGCCGCAGCCGCGCCCATGGCCGGTGGCCATCCTGTGGAACCGCGATGAACGCGCCGCGCGCATCGGCCTCGGCTATCTGGAGGCGCAGGCGGATCCGGGCGGGCCGGTGGGCGCGAACGAGCCATACACCGGGAAGATGCTGAATTATACGATGGACCGGCACGCCGAAGCCAATGGCATCGCCTATCTGGGTTTCGAGGTGCGGCAGGACCTGCTGGCAGATGGCACCGGCGTGGCGCGCTGGGCCGGCCTGTTGGCGGGCTGCATCCGCCATGTGATGGCCGAACTGGCGGTGACGGCATGATGAAGCTGCTGAAATGGCTGATGAAGGCGGTGCTGGTGCTGATCGGCTTCACACTGCTGTGGACGCTCGCCTATCGCTGGATCAACCCGCCGGCCACCTTCATCATGCTGCGCGACCGGGTGCATGGCGTGGCAGTGAAGCATGAATGGGTGGGGCTGCACGAGATGAGCCGCCACCTGCCGCGCGCCGTGATCGGCGCGGAAGATGCGCGTTTCTGCGAGCATCGCGGCTTTGATTTCGAAGCCATTGAAAAAGCGATGGAAAAGAACAAAGCCGGCGGCAAGGTGCGGGGCGGCTCCACCATCAGCCAGCAGACGGCCAAAAACGCCTTCCTGTGGCCGGGCCGAACGGTGGTGCGCAAGGGCGTGGAAGCCTGGTTCACCCTGCTGATCGAGTTCATCTGGGGCAAGCCGCGCATCATGGAAGTCTATCTGAACGTCGCGGAGCTGGGGCGCGGGGTTTATGGCGTGGAGGCCGCGTCGCAGCATTATTTCAACAAATCGGCCAAGAAACTGACGCGCATCGAAGCCGCGCGGCTGGCCGCCATCCTGCCGCAGCCGATCAAGCGCGATGCCGCTTCGCCGGGCCGCTACACCAATCGCTATGCCAACCGCATCGCCAAACGCGCGCGGGTGGTGGCGAACGAGGGGATCGACGCCTGCGTCTGGTCATAGCGGGCGGCCGCCATCAGCCGCGCGGGTGCGCCGATCGATAGACATCCAGCAGCCGGGCGGCATCCACCTCGGTGTAAATCTGGGTGCTGGAAAGGCTGGCATGGCCCAGCAGATCCTGAATGGTGCGCAGATCCGCGCCCCGCGCCAAGAGGTGTGACGCAAAGCTGTGCCGCAGCGCGTGCGGCGTGGCGCTGGTAGGCAGGCCAAGCGCCACGCGGGCCTTGCGCAGCGTGGCGCGCAGCGTGTCGGCGGAAAGCGCACCGCCGCGCGCGCCGCGAAACAGCGGATCATCCCCCGCCAGCGGCCAGGGGCAGAGCCGGGCATAGTCGGCAATCGCTGCCCGCACGGCCGGCAGCAGCACGATAGTGCGCTGGCGGCGGCCCTTGCCGGTGATAACCAGCGTCTCGCCCAGCGGCAGCACCGTGGCGGTCATTGCCATCGCCTCCCCCACGCGCAGGCCGGCGCCATAGAGCAGCAGCAGGATGGCATTGTCGCGGGCGTCCAGCCAGGCATCTTGGTGCATCGCTCCGGTGGTGGCCGCAAGCGCGCGGGCGTCATCCGGTGCCAGCGGGCGCGGCAGGCCGGGCTTCACCGCGGGCGGCTGCACCTGTTCGATGCCGCCCACCGGCTGCCCATGCTGCCGCTTCAGCCAGGCGGAAAAGCTGCGCAGCGCCGACAATTCCCGCGCCGCGCCGCGCCCGGACAGGCCGGAGGTGCGGCGATGCGAGAGAAAGGCCCGGATATTGAGGCCGGACAACTGGCCCAGCAGCGCCAGATCGGCGGGCCGGCCTTCGCTATGCTGCAAAAATTCCAGGAAGCGCCGCAAACTCCCCTGATAGGCGCGGATGCTGTGCGCAGAGAGGCGGCGCTCATGCGCAAGGCTTTGCAGCCAGTCNNCTAGCCTATGGTCTGGCCGGTCTTGGCCCAGTCCGCCAGAAAGGCCGAAAGGCCGCGATCGGTAAGCGGGTGGTTCGCCAGCGCACGCAGCACGGCTGGCGGGGCCGTCACCACATCGGCACCGATTTTCGCGGCCTGCAATATATGCACCGGGTGCCGGACAGAGGCGACGAGAATCTGCGTTTCATAGGCATAATTGTCGTAAATCAAGCGGATATCATCGATTAAAGCCATGCCGTCGAAACCGACATCATCATGCCGGCCAACAAAGGGCGAGATGAAGGTGGCGCCGGCCTTGGCCGCCAGCAGCGCCTGCGGGGCGGAAAAGCAGAGCGTGACATTCACCTGCGTGCCCTCGCCCGTCAGTTTGCGGCAGGCCTTCAGCCCGTCCAGCGTCAGCGGCAGCTTCACACAGACATTGGCGGCCAGCGCCCGCACCACATCGGCTTCGCGCAACATGCCTTCATAATCGGTCGCCACCACTTCGGCGGAGACGGGGCCATCAACGATGGCGCAGATTTCCTTCACCACTTCCAGAAAATTACGGCCCGCCTTGTGGATCAGGCTGGGATTGGTGGTAACGCCATCAACAAGGCCGGTTGCGGCCAGATCGGCGATTTCAGCGACGTCGGCGGTATCGACGAAGAATTTCATGGGGACGGCTCCGTTACGGATGGTTGAGGCCATTCACCCGAAAGGCTAGCGAAGGTCAATGCGCGCGCCCGTCCTTCTGCTGCAACATGGGCTGGGCTGTCTGGAATATCGGCTGCCGGATGACTGCCCGGCGGGAACGGTGGTGGAAGCCCCGCTGGGGCCGCGCCGCGTGCCCGGCGTGGTGTGGGATGACGGCGTTTTCCCGCTGAAACCGGTGGAGGAAAGCCGGCTGCGCACGGCCGGGCCACTGGCGCTGCCGCCGATTTCCGCGCCGCTGCGCCAGCTTGTCGGCTGGGTGGCGGATTATTATATCGCGCCGCCGTCCGCGGTGCTGCGCATGGTGCTGCCG
>DITZ01000003.1:8614-8816 GCA_002422985.1 Sphingomonadales bacterium UBA6171 | reverse complement strand
AGGCCGGGATGCTGGTGCCCGATGCAGCGCCGCAGGACGCACCGCGCCCGGTGCAGCCGCCGCCATTGCCCGTGGGGCCAAAGCTGGGCAGCGCGCAGCAGGCGGCGGCCGCAAGACTGACAGCGGCGGTGAAAGCCCGGATATTTCAGCCATTTCTGTTGGATGGCGTAACCGGCGCGGGCAAGACGGAGGTGTATTTCGA
>DITZ01000003.1:828-8602 GCA_002422985.1 Sphingomonadales bacterium UBA6171 | reverse complement strand
CTGCTGCCGGAAATCGCGCTGACGGAACGCTGGCTGGCGCGGTTCACCGCGCGTTTCGGCTTTCAGCCCACGCTTTGGCACAGCGGATTGACCGCCACCCGGCGGCGGGAGGCGTTTCGCACCATCCGCTCCGGCGAGGCGAATGTGGTGGTGGGCGCGCGCTCGGCGCTGTTCCTGCCGATGCACGCGCCCGGCCTCATCATCGTGGACGAGGCGCATGACAGCGCCTTCAAGCAGGAAGAAAGCGTGCCCTATCACGGCCGCGACGTGGCGGTGATGCGGGGCCGGTTCGAAGGCATCCCGGTGCTGCTCTCCACTGCCACCCCCAGCCTTGAAACCCAGGAACAGGTGGCCCGCGGCACCTATGAAGTGCTGCACCTGCCAGACCGGCACGGCGGCGCAAAACTGCCCGCCATCACGCTTATCGATCTGCGCCGGACACCGCCGCCGCGCGGGCGCTGGATCGCGCCGCCGCTGGCCGATGCGGTGGCGGCCCGGCTGGCGACCGGCGAGCAATCATTGCTGTTCCTCAACCGGCGCGGCTATGCGCCGCTGACGCTGTGCCGCAGCTGCGGCAACCGCATCCAATGCCCCAACTGCACCGCCTGGATGGTGGAACACCGGCTGGCCCGGCGGCTGCAATGCCATCATTGCGGCCATGCCATGCCGACACCCAAAGCCTGTCCGGAATGCAGCGCCGAGGACAGTCTGGTGCCCTGCGGCCCCGGCGTGGAGCGGCTGGCCGAAGAAGTGGCCGCCACCTGGCCGGACGCCCGCAGCGCGGTGGTGACATCCGACACCATCCGCACGCGCGACGATATGGCCGCACTGGTGGCAAAAGTGGCGGATGGCGCGCTGGACCTGTTAATCGGGACGCAGATGCTGGCCAAGGGGCATGATTTCCCCAACCTGACGCTGGTTGGCGTGATCGACGCCGATCTGGGGCTGGAAGGCGGCGATCTGCGTGCGGGCGAGCGGGTGTTCCAGCAGATCGTGCAGGTTTCCGGCCGGGCCGGGCGCGGCGCGAAGCCCGGCACGGTGATGCTGCAAAGCTGGCAGCCCGGCGCGCGCATCATGCAGGCGCTGCTGAAGGGCGACGGCGCGGGCTTCCACGCCGCCGAACGCGAAGCAAGGCTCGCGGCCGGAATGCCGCCGTTCGGGCGGCTGGCGGCGATTATCGTGTCCGCCACCGATGGCGCGATGGCGGCGGATGCCGCGCGCCGCCTTGGCCGCGCCGCGCCGCCGGCCGGGCATATCAGCGTGATGGGGCCGGCCCCCGCGCCGCTCGCCATGCTGCGCGGGCGGCACCGGCACCGGCTGCTGGTGCACGCCACCCGCGCCGCGCCATTGCAGGATTATGTGCGCGCCTGGCTGGCCGCGGTTGACCTGCCGTCGGCCGTGCGCGTCAGCGTGGACGTTGATCCGCAGAGTTTCCTTTGAGCGGATATTCGACAATCGGCTCATAATGCGAGCCGCCCCGGCCAAGGCGGCTTTCCACCAGCCAGAAGCTTTCCGCCTTCCAGCCGATGCGCGGCAGCGGATTCGCCAGCCAGGGCTGCACCGCCTCCACCATCACGCCCGCCGAAGGGAAGCGCGCCAGCGTGATATGCGGCACAAAGCGCCGGCCGTCGGGCATCACGCCCGCATGGCGACAGCATTGCTGCGCCCGCCGGGCGAGCGCCTCCAGCCCCGCGCCGGCCACGCCGGCATAAAGCGTGCCGATGCGGCCGCCGCGGGCGGCTTCGAACACGCCCGCATCCGCAATGCGCAGGTCCAGCGCCGGGGAATGCACATGGTGCAGCGCCTCGGCAACCCTGTTGGCGGCATGGCGCTCAATCTCTCCCACAAAGGCGAGCGTGACGTGCAATTGCCCGGCGGTTTGCCAGCGCGCCGTTTCGATGCCGCCCATGATCCCCACCAGTGCGGCCGACACGTCGGCGGGCGGGATGATCGCGGCGAACAGCCGGTGCATCAGCCGAGCGCCTTCTGCACGGCGGGGGTGATGCCGCGCACCATATGCTGCACGCCTGCCGCATTGGGGTGCATGCCATCCGCCAGCAGATAATGTGCATTGCCGGTCACACCGCGCGTGAAGAAGGGATAGAGCGTCGCGCCATGCTTCTTCGCCAGCGCCGGGTATATCGCATTGAATTGCCTGCTATATTCCGCCCCCATATTGGGCGCGGCCAGCATCCCGGCCAGCACCACCGGGATATTCTGGCGGCGCAGCTCGGCCAGAATCGCGTCCAGATTGGCGCGGGTGCCGGCGGGCGACAGGCCGCGCAGCATGTCGTTCGCGCCCAGCGCCACGATCGCCACATCGGGCTTCTGCTTCAGGCTTTTCAGCACCCAGCCAAGGCGCGCACGGCCGGCCGCGCTGGTATCGCCGGAAACAGCGGCATTATGCACCCGCAGCGTCCGGCCGCCGGTGGAAAGTGCGGCCTGCAATTGCGGCACAAAGCCCTCGCCAGGCTTCAGCTGATAGCCGGCCGCCAGGCTGTCGCCGAACACCAGCACCAGCTTTTCGGCCGCATGCGCGGGCACCGCCACAAGAAAGGCGAACAGTAGCAGCAACATCGGGTGGAAAAGTCGAAGGCCGCCCCCATATGAGCGGGGCTGCTCATGCAATTTCGCCTGCGGCAACGGATACTCCATCAATGGATATAGGCCAACCAGCCCCGGATATGGTCATCAAGGCGACCAATGTCACCCTGTCTCTGGGCGAAGCGGCCGCGCGGGTCGAGATATTGCGCGGGGTCAGCCTGCGGGTGCGGGCCGGGGAGACGCTGGGGATATTGGGGCCGTCCGGCTCGGGCAAATCCTCGCTGATGGCGGTGCTGTCGGGCCTTGAATCGGCAACAGGCGGTGAGATTATCGTGGCTGGCCAATCCATTATCGGGCTTTCCGAAGATGCGCTGGCAGAGGCGCGGCGCGGGCGCATCGGCATCGTATTGCAGGCTTTTCACCTCATTCAAACCATGACGGCGCTGGAAAATGTCGCCATCCCGCTGGAACTGGCGGGCCATGCAGACCCGTTCACGCTCGCCGCGCGCGAGCTGGAGGCGGTGGGCCTTGGCCAGCGGATGAACCATTATCCCACCCAGCTTTCCGGCGGCGAGCAGCAGCGTGTGGCGCTGGCCCGCGCGCTGGCACCCCGCCCTGCCCTGCTGTTTGCGGACGAACCCACCGGCAATCTGGACGCCGCCACCGGCGACGCGATCATCGCGCTGCTGTTCCGGCGCCTGCGCGAAACCGGTGCGACCCTGGTGCTGATAACCCATGATCAGGATCTGGCGAACCATTGTTCCCGCATCATCCGTATGCGCGACGGCCTGATCGTCGAGGACAGCGCCACCGCCGCACTGCCGGCGGCCGGGTGAACGCGCCGCTTGCCCATATCGCCCCGCGCCAGCCCGGCGCGCTGAAGCTCTGGCCCCTGGCGCGCAGCATAGCCGCCCGCGAGCTGCGCGGCGGCATGGGCGCGCTGCGGCTGCTGTTCATCTGCCTGCTGCTGGGCGTGCTGGCGCTGGCCGGCGTGGGCACTTTGGCCGCTGCCATCGAAAAGGGGCTGGCGGCACAGGGGCAGGAGATATTGGGCGCAGATGTGGAAGCACGGCTGACGCAGAAGCTGCCCGACGCGCAACAGACGGCCGCCTTTCGCGCGCTGGGCGATGTGTCCGAATCGGTGCGGATGCGCGCGATGCTGCGCGGCGAAAGCGGCGCGGCGACGGGCCGGCAACTGCTGGTCGAGCTGAAGGCGGTGGACGGGCTGTGGCCGCTCTATGGGCAGGCGCAGTTGGCCGGTGGCGGCAATGTGCAGGCGGCGCTGTCGCAAGGGGCGCTGGTATCGCCGGCGCTCGCCGATCAGTTGGGCCTGAAGGCGGGCGACATCATCGGGCTGGGGAACGCCCGGCTGCCGGTGGCGGCCATCATCACCCACGAGCCGGACCGGGCGGGCGAAGGCTTTGCGCTGGGGCCGTCCATCCTGATCGCCACCAGCCGGCTCCCATCCACCGGCCTGTTGCAGCCGGGCAGCCTCTATCGCCACCACAGCCGCATAAGGCTGCCGGCCGGCGAAGATCCGCTTGCCGTCAAAGAGGCGCTGGACGCGCAATTCCCCGACGCCGGCTGGCGGCTGGCCGACCGCAGCGACGGCGCGCCGGGCGTGCGCCGCTTTGTGGAGCGGCTGGCGCAATTTCTGACGCTGGTGAGCCTCACCGCGCTGGCCGTCGCCGGCGTCGGCGTCGGCAATGGCGTCGCCTCCTATCTCGATCGCCGCGCCGGGGCGATTGCAACGTTAAAGGCGCTCGGCGCGCCCTCGCGGCTCATCATGCTGGCCTATCTGCTGGTGGTGGGCGGCGTGGCGCTGGTGGCGGCCATCGCGGGCGCGACGCTGGGTGCCTTTGTGCCGGCGATCGTGGTGGCCGTCGCCGGAGACGCGCTGCCGGTGCCGCCGCAAACGGGGCTGCATATCGCGCCTATGCTGGTGGCCATCGCCTTTGGTCTGCTGGTGTCGCTCGCCTTTGCTATTCCGCCGCTTGCGCGCGCCGCTGCGCTGCCGGCGCAGCGGCTGTTTCGCGGCTCGGTGGAGCGCTGGCCCTGGCCGTCGCGCCGGGCGATGGCCGCGGCGCTTGGCACCGGTCTGCTGGTGGCGCTGCTGGCGGTGTGGCAGGCGCATGAACAGATGTTCGCCATCATCTTCATCGTCGGCGCGCTGGCGGTGCTGGCGCTGCTCTATGGGCTGGGCACGCTGGTGATGCGGCTGGCGGCGCGCCTGCCGCGCCCGCGCCGCACCTTGGCGCGCATGGCGCTCTCCAACATCCACCGCCCCGGCGCACAGACAAGGCAGTTGGTGGTGGCGCTGGGCCTGGGCCTGTCGCTGTTCGCCACGCTCGCCTTCATCGAAACCAGCTTCAACGCCGAGCTGCGGAAAAATGTGCCGGAAAAAGCCCCGGATTATCTGCTGCTGGACCTGCCGAAGGAGGATGAGGCCGCCTTCCGCGCCGCGCTTCCCAAAGGCAGCAGCGTGGAGATGGTGGCCAGCCTGCGCGGTCCCGTCACCGCCGTCGATGGCGTGCCGGTGAGCGAGATTAGGCAGGTGCCCGAAGGCAGCTATGTGCTGCGCGGCGACCGGGGCATCACCTTTGCCAGCACCATGCCCGACGGCAACCGGCTGGTGGCCGGCCAATGGTGGCCCAAAGACTATGCCGGCCCGCCGCTGGTGTCGATGGACGCCGAACAGGCCGCGCTGCTGGGGCTGGAGGTGGGCGACAGCATCACCGTCTCCGTGCTGGGCGTGGAGATCGTGGCACGCATCGCCTCGCTGCGCGAAGTGGACTGGGACAGTCTGGGTTTCAATTTCGTGCTGATCTATGACCCCGCGACGCTGCGCGACGCACCCTATAGCTGGATGGCGACCGTGAAGATGCCGGCAGGCGCGCAACCCGGCTTCGTCGGCAGCATCACCCGCCGGTTCACCACCGTCTCGGTTGTGGAGGTGAAGGATGTGCTGGGCCAGATCGGCAGCATCATGGGCCAGCTGGGCGTCACCGTTCGCGTCGCAGCCTCGGTCGCCATATTGGCCGGCATCGCCGTGCTGGTGGGGGCGATTGCCGCGCAGGCCCGCGCCCGCACCTATGAAAATGCCATATTGAAGGTGCTGGGGGCCACCCGGCGGCAATTGATGCTGGCCGCAGCGATGGAATATGCGCTGCTCGGCCTTGTCGTGGCCGGCCTCGCGCTGGGCATCGGGGCGCTGGCCGCCTGGCTGACGACCACGCAGCTGCTGAAGCTGGGCTTCCACCCCGACTGGTGGGTGGCCGGTGCCACCGTGCTGGCGGGCGCGGCCGTCACGCTGCTGCTGGGGCTGGCGGGTGCCGCGCGGGTGCTGGGCGTGAAAGTCGCCCGCGTGCTGCGCGACGCATGACGAATTGTTTCAGGAGCGAAAGAATTCGCACATATCACCCTTGAAACTGCCGGCCCCATGGGTGATATTCATGGCCGAACCGGATTATCCGGCGAAGGGAGAGTGAAGACAATGGCAAATCCAGTGGATCCAAGGCTTGGCCGTGGTCCCGCCTGGGCCGCGCAGCGCGGTGCAACCGATGCTGTGGCTTATGATGCAGGGCTTCGGTCCTATATGCTGTCCGTCTATAATTATATGATGTCGGCCGTGCTGCTGACCGGCCTGGTGTCGGTCGGCATGGCCTATACCGGTGCGGTGAACCTGCTGTTCACGCCGCAGGGCGGGGCCACGCTGCTGGGCTGGATCGTGATGCTGGCCCCGCTTGGCATGGCGCTGTTGCTGGGTTTGCGCGTGCAGAAAATGTCCACGGCCGCCGTGCAGGCCACCTTCTGGGTTTTCGCCGTGGTGATGGGCATGTCCATGTCCACCATCTTCCTGCGCTACACCGGCACGTCGATCGCCACGACCTTCTTCGCCACCGCCGCCGCCTTTGCCGGTCTCAGCCTCTATGGCTATACCACGAAGAAAGACCTGTCCGGCCTTGGCACCTTCCTGGTGATGGGCGTGGTTGGCCTGCTGGTGGCCATGGTGCTGAACATGTTCCTGCAATCCGGCCCGCTGGCGCTGATGATTTCCATCGCCGGCGTGCTGATCTTCGCCGGCCTCACGGCGTATGACACGCAGAAGATCAAGCTGATGTACGACCATGTGGCCGGCACCGACATGATGGGCAAAACCATCATCATGGGCGCGCTGACCCTGTATCTGGACTTCATCAACATGTTCATGTTCCTGCTGAATATCCTGGGCAACCGCGACTGACCGGCCGCAGATGACAAATGGACGGCCCGGCAGGAAACTGCCGGGCCGTTTTGTGTGTGGCTGCTTCCCATTCCTCTGTCATTCCCGCGAAAGCGGGGATGACGGGTTTGCATGGGCGGGTTGCAGACTCTCCCCCCTCCAATCACCCTTCCCATCCCCGCCCCTTCTGGCCTATGCCGTTCAGCCAAGGGAGAGAGTGGAATGAGCGACATCTACCATCACAAGGCGAAGCTGCTGGACGGAACAGAGGTCAGCCTGGGCGACTGGCGCGGGCAGGTGCTGCTGATTGTGAATGTGGCCTCCAAATGCGGGTTCACGCCGCAATATGCCGGGCTTGAAGCGCTGTATGAAAAGCTGCGCGACAAGGGCTTTGCGGTGCTGGGCTTCCCCTGCAACCAGTTCGGCCAGCAGGAGCCGGGCAATGCGGCGGAAATCGCCAGTTTCTGCTCAACCACTTATGGCGTCACCTTCCCGATGTTCGCCAGAATCGACGTGAACGGGCCGAACAGCGCGCCGCTTTATGAACAGCTCAAATCCGACGCGCCGGGCCTGCTGGGATCCAAGGCCGTGAAGTGGAACTTCACCAAATTTCTGGTGAACCGCGCCGGCGAAGCGGTTGAACGTTTCGCCCCCACGGTGAAGCCGGAGGATATAACCGCCAAGATCGTCAAGCTGCTCTGAATGCCGATCTGAATGCCGATTATCGCCGTCGATGGCCCGGCAGCGTCGGGCAAGGGCACGATTGCCCGCGCGCTGGGCCGGCACTTCGGCGTGCCCCATCTGGACACCGGCGCGCTCTATCGCGCGGTCGCGCTGGTGGCGGGCCGCGAAGGCGTGGCGCTGGACGACGAGCCGCGCCTCGCCCGCATCGCCCATGCGCTGGATCATAATATCCTCGCCGATCCCGACATCCGCGCGCGCGAAACCGCCGGCGGCGCGTCCCTTGTCTCGGCCATTCCCGGCGTGCGCGCCGCGCTGCTGGCCTAT
>DITZ01000003.1:0-747 GCA_002422985.1 Sphingomonadales bacterium UBA6171 | reverse complement strand
ATAGAGGCGCGCGACGCCCGCGATTCCGGCCGAACATCAGCGCCGCTCGCCATGGCCGGGGATGCCGACTTGCTCGACACGTCAGATTTCAGTATAGGCGCGGCCGTGGAGCGTGCCATCGCATTGGTGCAGGCGCGTCTCGACCGGGCCGCCTGACAAGGCCGCTTTCCAGAAATCCGGCGCCGGCGGACTGACCGCCCGGCGCCAAATGGCTTTCGGAACAGTGGCTTGGCCGGAAGGTTCGCGCAATCCCCGCAAGACCGCCGGAGACAACCGGCAGGCCTGCAACGTTGAAGTTAGGATTTAAATGGCAAGTGCAGCTATGCCCACCCGCGACGATTTCGCAGCACTACTCGAACAATCGCTGGGCGAAGGCGGTGGATTCGAGGGCCGGGTCGTCAAGGGTCGCGTCGTCGCGATCGAGAATGACCTTGTTGTGATGGACGTCGGGCTGAAGTCCGAAGGCCGTATTCCCCTCCGCGAATTCTCCATGGCCGGCCAGCCGGCCGAAATCAGCGTCGGCGACGAAGTCGATGTCTATGTGGATCGCGTCGAGAACGCCTTTGGCGAAGCAATGCTCAGCCGTGACCGCGCCCGCCGCGAAGCCGCATGGGACAAGCTGGAAGGCCAGTTCAACGCCGGCGAGCGTGTGGACGGCGTGATTTTCGGCCGGGTGAAGGGTGGCTTCACGGTTGATCTCGGCGGCGCCGTCGCCTTCCTTCCCGGCAGCCAGGTCGATATCCGCCC
>DITZ01000067.1 GCA_002422985.1 Sphingomonadales bacterium UBA6171 | reverse complement strand
GCCAGTCGTAACCTTCATCACGATCGTATGATCCTTGCGCGCCTTCGCTGCCCGAACGCGGATATTCTGAAACAGCTGACCGTAATGATAGCTACCGACACCGCCACTCTTGAGCGTCTTTTTCTTCGTCGTGCCGCCCGCCACCTTCCCGCGCGGCGCTGCATCCACCAGCGCGGCCTGCAATTCCTTTGCCGTGCCGCGCAGCCCGGCACGGCCTGCTTTCGTCGCTTCTTCACCAAGCGCGGAGAGCGCGGAGGAAAGCTCTTTCCCGCCGCTGAATGTCATGTTCACCCGCATCGCTGTTTCCTGTCAGTCTGTCGGCTGCTGCCCGGTGATAATCAAGCTGCCGTCTTCCGGCGCAGCATCCAGCCCGATGATCTGCAATTCCTGCCCATCGATCTGCACCCGCCATTTCGTCGTTATCGTCTGCGTCAGCGCATCCAGGCGCAGCAGCAGCTGCACCGCCGCCGCCGTTTGCCGCTGCGCATCGCGCTCGGCTTCAGTCGGCGCCCAGCGCAACCGGCTGCACCACCGCCCTCCGGCAGCCGCATAGGACAGCGTCGGCCCGCCATTGGCATCCAGCCCGGCCGTGGGCTCCAGCAGCACGCACCGCCGGTTTAACAGCCCCGCCGATATCCTCATGCCAGCCAGCTAACCCGATAGGGCGCGATCAACTCATCAACGGCTTTCGGCAGCACGGCCGATGCCACGCCAACCACCACGGCCTCCCGGTTTCTATACCAATGCCCGGTCAGCAGCAGCGCGGCCAGGCGCAGCGGCTCCGGGCAATCGTTTTCGGCATAGCCCAGGGTGGCGGTCACGCTGATCACGCCATCATCGCCCAGCGTTGGTGCGCTGGCACCCACGGCCAGGCGCAACAGCGCCATATCCCCCCCCCATGGCCGCACAACCCAATCCGTTTCGGGCAACACGGCGGGCGCGCCGACTGCATCGGTATATCCCACCGCCGTCACCGTACAGGGTGCCGCCATCAACCGATAAACTGCCCATGCCTCTACAGTGGCGGTCGCCGTCCGTTCAGTCAGACGGCGGCCCGTCACCCGCTCGATATGCATCTGCGCCGCCATGGCCTGCGCCATAAGCAGGCTGTTTTCGCCCACGTCATCCACGCGCACTTGCGCGCGCAGATCGTCCGCAACAGCAAAAAGCGGCGGCGTGCTGGCATCCACGAAAAACAGGTCGATCATGCCGCTCGCTCCAGCGGGCCAACGTCAAAGGTCGTGCCGCGAGCCACACCGTCAAGGTCTACATCAATCTGCGCCACCCGACCGCGCCCGCGCAATTGGCTTCCAGCGCCCGGCCGATAATCGCCACCGCCCGCGCCAACCCCGTTAACCCCGATTGGCACCGCGTTGACACCATAATTGGATTGGTCGTTCACAAACGCAAATGCCCCCACCGTGCCGGGGCCAATCCGCGTCGCCTCACGGTAAGAGCGGAGCGGATATTGCTCCAACGCGTAATCGGCATAGGGGACAGTGTTCCGCTCCGTGTTCACGATGGCGTCACAGCCGACAGCATAGGAGATTTCCCAGCCACCAGTTTTGATGGAACTGGCGGTAAGCTCGCCTACGCTGAACGTGTCGCCCTTGGCGTGCAGACTATCAAATCCTGTAGCGCTAATCATATTCCCGCGATGGGTCAGGTTAACAACATCAGGATTTTTTGGGCTGTCATTATGAATTGACAGCCGATTGCCAGCGAAGATGCACCCGGCGATGATGCTGTCCAGCAGGTTCTGAAAGGCGTTTTCGCCCATCTCGCCGATTTTCAAATCGGTTTTGACACTGGCGCGAATGGCGAGGCAATTCACCAGCGCCGCCCGGTAGCAATACATCGGTTCAGTGTTGGAGCCGATATAAAGCGAGGCGGCGGTGAGTATCTCATTGGCGGGTGCATATTGATAGAATGTGCCGTGATTCCGTTCCGCCCGGCAGCCCCACGCCATATGGTCGCCAGTGAAAAACCCGGACGCCCCGGAACTCGCCGTGCCCCTGAAACTGATAATCTCTGTGATGCCTACATAGTCTACAGTCGCGTCGTAAATCTGCTCGCAGTCCGCGAACACCACCGACATTTGCGAGCGCGGGCATTGCGTGTTCCGCAGCAGCAGCACGCGCTCAACCGAGCCGCCAATGCCCAGACCATATTGATACCACAGCACATTCGCTGCTGTTAGCAATGAATAATCCCGCGCCATCGTCCCTGACGTAAATATGCTAACAGCGCTGGCCTCAAATCCGGCGCGCCCCTGCACAGTCACATTCTCCAGATGAATAGTCGGGTTGGTCGTCAGCGACGAAATCAACCGATACTCGCCCACTGACAGTGTGCAATCTCTGAACAGCCAGCGGCTGCAATTCAGCGTCGGCCCGTGTGCGGTCGCCGTAGCCAGCAGGCAGTTGGCGCGCGGGTTGGCGTCGTCCGGGTCGCCACGGATAACCATGCGACCTTCCGTTGCTTTGTTCCCGCTGCTTTGCGCCGTGCTGCCCACCACCGAGGTCCCCACCGGCAGAACGATGTTCCACCAGTCGCAGGCGTTAGTTTTAGCAGTCAGACCGTTCGCCGCTGGCAGCGTCCGCCCCACCAGCCGCAGCGCCTGTGCCGCCGTTGAAACGTTAAGCGGTTTCGAAGCTGGCGCGATAGCCTTAGCCCCCGCCAGCGACGTTGCCACCATCGTGGCGCTCGCAGTCGTCGTGCCGTTCACAGGGTCCAGCACCACCCAGCGGATATCATAGCGGGCACCGTCGCTGTCATAGCACAGGTGCAGCAGGTTGTTCTCCACGCTTGCGGCCATGCCGATAGTGGTTGCTGTTGAGTGCCCAGCCACCGTGGTGGCGCTGCTGCCCATATAGCGAACCGCGCCCTGCCATGGGTAGACATGCGCCCAGACCGATATCACGCCAGACGTGAAGCCGGTTGGGTCGAGGTTGAACCCCCAGCAGCGCAGCGTATGGCCATGCTCCGTGCTGTTCGACGGGGCAACAATCCAGCCACTTTTCAGCGTAGTGCCGTCGCTGGCGAACCAACGGATGGCGGCAACAGCTTGGTGCAGGTCAGCGCCATCATGGCGTGCGTAATGGGATGCCGCCAGAATGTCGATTCGCTTACTGCCCGTGATGAGCTGGTAAGGCGGCGTCGCCCAGCGGCAGATCGGCGGAACCGCCGCGCGGGTTGAATTATTGGTGACGCTGATAGTGCCGCCGGTCAGCCCGGTTCGCCATCCGTCCGCGAACGTGCAAGCTACCGTAGCGCCAGCAGGGATACGGTCAGACAGTGCGAGGCGCACCCGCCGCTGTCCGCCACCAAGGTCCGTGTCATCAATCACCGGGTCCGCCTGCGTGCTCACTGGCCATGTCTGGCGCAGCGGTTTCATGCCGGTCAGCGCCGTGGTGCGGTTAACGTCCGCCACCGCCTGCCCGCCAGAACGCGCAAATCCCGTAATGCCGCTCACTGCCAACGTCACCTTGGGCGTGCCATCCGGGTCGAGCGGATAGTCCACATGCGGGCCAACCGGGCCACTGAAAGCGGTCGTCGATGGTGCGCCAAACGTGCCCACAATCTCCAGAACCCAGCCGTCAAAATCGGCAATGTCACTGCCAACAATCCGCGCGGACACCAATGATTCCGGCCCCTCTGTCACCGGATCAATCACACCATTTGCCATAAACCCCGGGAACAGCGCCATATTAAGGTCCAGCCCCGGCACGTTCAAATATAGATCAACCGATGTCGGCGCGTCCTCATCAAATTCCGGCTGCTGCGAAATGCCCATATCCAGCCCCGGCACATTCGGATCTATGCTCGTTTGCGACATGCCCAACTCCGAAAACTTGCAGCAAATTCAAAGAAAAAGGGCGGAGGTTTCCCCCCGCCCCTCCATTCACACAGCCGCCTATCAGGCCGAGATGTTCAGCGCCCGCATCGGTTCCGGGTTCCACACCCCACCGCCCACACGCTTTGTCGTGTAAAAATGCACAAACGGCTTGTTGGTGTAAGGGTCACGCAGCATCCGCAGACCGACACGATCAACGACGATATAGGTGGCATCCATGTCGCCATACAGCGCCGCTTTTGCGCCGGCGGCAATATCAGGCATGCCCGCCATTTCCACAACCGGCACGCCAGCCAGGCGTCCGGGTTGCCCCGCCTCAAAGCTCGGCTGCCACAGGAAATTGCCCTGGCCATCTTTCAGCTTCCGCATCGCTGCGATGGTCTGCAAATTCGCAAAGAATTTGGCATTCATCGACATCTCGGAAGGCAGGTTATAAATCAGGTTGATGATGCCATCCGCCGTCAGCTGCGTTGCATGGCCGCTGTTCACCGCGGTGATCGCACCCCAAGGATGGGTGTCCGCATTCGTGCCGCCGGTGATATAGGTCAGGATGCCGTTCGGCTTGTTGACACCATCGCCCGAAAGAAACGCGATGCCTTCCTGCCGCGCAAACTCCGTGTCAATCTCGCTCACCAGCCACTGCTCCAGCGCGATTTCGGAATCGTCGATCACCTGCTGGCTCATCGCCGGGTTTGCATAAAGCTCGCCCGTGCCAAAGGTCAGATTGGCAAAAACAGGCGTGCCGGTCGCCGGACGTGCAGCCGTCTCACCCACCCAGCCCGAGCCGATAGAGCGGTCCTGGAAAACCTTGGTAAAGCCGGCGCCGCTGATGCTCTGCAGCCGCGCATGGGTGCGCATCGGGCTGATGATCTTCAGCTTGCCGGTCAGGGTGCGGTCCCACTCGACTGGCGCCAGATAACCGCCCTCTGCCGGAGTCTTGGTAACCGCCGCGCGCGGCCCTTCAGATTGGGAGGTCTTCACAGCAGCATCACCATTGCCGCTGCGCATCCATTCCGAAAACAGCTTGGCATACGCCGGATCCGCGCTGCGCCCGACGCCGTGGCCGTCACCGCCCAGTTGCGCCACCGCCATCTTCTCCGCCAGCGCGTCGCTGGCCGCCTGCAGACGGGTAAGCTCGGCATTCACCCGGTCAACCTTTTCGGTCAGCACCACATCGGCCTTCTTGGCCAGCTCCTCGTTGGTTGCCGCCTTGAACACATCAAAGGCTGCGCGGAAATCCGCCATCAGCTTCGCGGGATCGCTGGCATCCGCATAAACGCCAATCATGGCACGCGGTGCAGTGGAGGAAAGAGCGGCCGCAGCCGCCATCTTGTTCAGATAGCTCATTATATTGTTCCTTCTCTGTCAGGATTTCATGGATTGCAGCAGGGCCGCCATTTCAGCAGCCCATCGGGGAACCCCAGCGCCCGGCGTGGGGGGCAGGGCAGCGCCAGGCGTGCCCTTCAAAGCCTTGATACGCGCCCGCGCATCGGTGCGGCTCATGCCGCCGCGCACCAGCGATAACTCCATGGCGCGCACCTCGTGAACCGCCGATGCGCTCGCCTGCGCGTCCTCATCATCGCGCACCTGGTCCGCCGGCAGCAGGTCATCTGCCAGCCCCAGATCGATAGCCTGGCTGCCGCTGAAATAGGTTTCCGCCTTCATCCATTCCGCCGCCTGCGCCACGGTCTGGCCACTGCGCGCCGCATATACATCGGCCATCGCCGTATCGAACGGCCGCAGATAATCGGCCACCTGCTGCAGATCATCGGCATTGCCAAGGGCCATCGTCCAGCAGTTATGGATCATTAGAAAGCTGGCGGCGCCAATCTCGATACGGTTGCCCGCCATCGCAATCACGCTGGCCGCACTGGCCGCCAGCCCCATGATCTTCACCGTCACGTCCTGCGGATGCTCGCGCAGCACGTTATAGATGGCGATTCCCTCGAACATGCTGCCGCCAAAGCTGTTGATCTGCACCTCAACCGGCCGGTCACCAATGGCCCGCAGCTGCGCAGAAACGCCCTTGGCCGTCACCCCGCCGCCGGTCCAATAATCTTCGCCGATGGTGTCAAACATGGTGATCACATTATCCCCACGCGACACAGCCGCCGGGCGCAGACCCGCCGTCTCGCTCCACCGCTCCATCACATCGACCTTCGCCAGCGATTCCACGCGGCGATCAGCCGGCGCAGGCAGCGCCCGCAGGCGGCATGCCGCCCGGATATTCATAACACCCACCATCACTGATCCTCTTCCGCTACCGTCGCCGCATCATTCACCCGCTGGCCGTTGCCGCCCACAAAGGGATCATCCAGCCCGTCCAGCGGCCCCATATCTTCCAGCCCGCGCACTTCGTTTGGCGTCATCACCGCCCATTGCCGCGCCGCGCCATAGGCCGCCCACCGCGTCTTAACGTCGCCGCGCAGCAGCGAATTCCGGTTAAACTGTATATACATATCCGGCTCATACTGCAGCAGGTCACGCGCCAGCGTCTCTTCCCACGTCACCAGCCAGTCATTCAGTGTATAGGTCACGAATCCCTGGCTCATCGCCTCGATGCCCGTGCCCCAGCTTGTCGCCTTTTCCGTGTCGCCCGCCATGTGCGGCGGCAGCCCAAAAAACTGATAAATCTCCAACCGGGAAAGCCCGGCCGTCTCCACGAACTGCGCATCCTCCATCGTCATGGCCATCGGCGTCCAGGTCATGCCCTCTTCCAGGATCAAAGACCGCCCGGCATTCTCCGGCCCGCGAAACGCATCCATACTGGCGCGCAAATTCTCCTGCGCTTCCAGCCCGATATTCTTGGGATGCCCCAACACCCCACCCAGTCGGGTGGAATTGGCAAAAACCGCGCGCCCATGCCGGCGCTGATCAATGGCATAACCAATGGTATCCGCAGCAGACCGCAACACCGAAATGCCCGTCACCCCGTCCAGTGTCAGCCCCACCAGGTGCAGAACATCGGATTGCGGCAGCACGCGCCGCTGGCCGCTTTTCGAAATCCAATCATATTCCAGCGCAAAATCATCCAACTGCCGCACAGTCACCTGATCCGGATTCAGCGGAATCAACTGCGAATATCCACCGCGCGCCGTGCCTACCTTCAGCGCATAGGCATTGCCGCGCAGCAGCAGCTGCGCCTGCATCATCCGCTTGAACTGTTGCGGCGTCTGCCACTTGTTCGGCCGCCGCCGTAGCAGCGGCACCACCCAATGATCCTGCACCTCGCGCCGCGTATCGCCCACCCGGCGCCGCACCTGTACCGGCATGGATCCCACTGCGCCTGAAATCAGGCTAACCGATCGATGCACCGATGAAAGCGTCAAAGCGCGATCGGCACTGGTGCCGCCGCGCAGCATCTCCATCACCGCCACCGGCAGAGACTGGCCGCCGATATCCGCACGCGGTGCAGCCGTCCGGCTCGCGCTACCAATGCGCCACCGCCGGCCAATGTCCGCCATAAGTCCCATCAAACGACCAGTAGCCCACGGCCCAGATACACCGATGGCCCGCCACCGGCCGCTTCCGGATTCCGGCCCATCACCATCGCCGCGTTGAACAGCGCCACCAGCGGGTCAATTTTCGCCCGCCCGGCTGTTTCCTTCGTGATAATCACCGCATTACCTCTCTGCTCGGCCACCGCATTGCCAATGCACCAGGCCATCAGCGTTTGTCCGCAATGCAAAAACGTCCCGTCCGCCAACTTCCGCTCCAGCCCCCACACGGCCGGGCTAAGCGCGCCGCCCTGGCGAAAACCGATCTGTGTTTCATCTGGCACCCCGCGCCCCACAATCTCGTCCAGCAGCGCGGTCACACAGAATGGGTCCAGCGCGATACCGGCCTTTTCCGGCAACAGCCCCAGCGCCCAAATGCGTTCCACCAGGTCCGCTACCGCCATAATATCGTCCGTTGGCCCCGTGGTGATGGTCAGATCACCCGTTTTCGCCAGATCCTCCAGCCGTGAAGCCTCGCCCTTGCGCCGGTCCAGCACAATCGGATGCGCCCAGGCATGGCCCCAATGCAGCCAGCGCCGGGTGTCCCGCTCCCGTCCCAGCACCGCCAGCCCCAGCAGATCGTCCAGCCCGCCACCATCAATCCCGATCGACACTACGTCGCACCGCTCCAGCAGCGCATCCAGCGTCAACCCCGGCTCGCACGCCGCCTCCCAATAATCCGCCCCAACCCAACGGTTGTGCGAAAGCCGCAGGCCGATTTCCACGTTCAGATGCTTGGCCAGAAACAGCTGCAGGCTGCCCTTGGTGTTACTCTCGCGCGCCTCGATCAGCTTCGCGGTCAGAAAATCCATGCTCACCGAACGCCCCAGATTAGGGTTTGTCACATGAAACATCTCCGGCTGCAGATAATCGCCCGCATCAAGCATCGCCTTGGGCCACTCATACAGCAGCGGCAGAAAGCTCCGGTCATCAAGCAGCCCATCGCGCACCCGCCGGGCATATTGCAGCTTCTCGTTAAACACGCCGATCGGCTGTTCATCGCTATGTGTCGTAAGATAAATCACAAAGCCCTCCGGACGGCTGGCCAGTCCGCCCGTCGCTTCGTCCAACATCGCCTTGGCGCGCGGCCGTTTACCAAACAGCCACAGTTCATCCACCAGCACAAAGCCATCTTTGGCGCCGGCCGCCGTATCCGAATCTGCCGCGATCACCCGTAACACCGCATTGGTCGTGCGGTGCCGCAGGATGCGCAGATGATCCTGCACATGGATCAGCTGCACCAGATCCGGATCGGCGCGCACCATCGCGGCGGCCGGGTCAAAGCTGTTGTGCGCCACCTCAATGGTCGGCGCCAGGATCGAAAGCCCGGCATCGTTTCGCCAATTGATGATCAGCGCCGTCAGCATGATGCCGGCTGCGATGGTCGATTTTCCGTTTTTCTTCGAAATCAGCAGTAGAAACTGGTTGATATGGCGCACGCCCGTTTCCGGATCACACGCCCCAAAAATCGCCGTCACAAAATCAAACACCCATTGCGCGCATGCCTCGCCGAATGTCGGCGTGCCGGCCACGTCCGTCATGCGCAGCGATTTGAACACCGCCAGGGCGTCCGCCGCCGCATCGGGAAACAACGGCGGCGGCACCATCGGCCGCCCATCCAATATCCGATCTTCCCAATCCGTGCAGGCGGTAGACCATCTGGTCGGCACTGCCATAAAATCAGTTCACCCGGCCAGGTGCCATGCGCGGCGCAAACAGCCCTTCGATGCGGCCAGCGGCCGCGCGACGCTGCGCCTTCAGCCCCACCGGCTGCTGCGCGGGCGCTTTCGGCTCGCGCACCTGGTGGCGTGCGGCCTGCNNCCCCAGCCGCTCCAGCCGCTTGGCCAACAGGCTCATCGCTGAAACATTGCCGCCCCTCACCTGATCGATGATGGCCGATAGGTTCAGCGCCTCCATCTCCATTCGGGCGGTTCGGCGATAGGCCAGCTCATGAAAATAATGTTTCGCCAGCGTCCGCGTCGTCACCCCCAGCGCGCCAGCAATCTCCACATCGTCCCGGCCCATCACCAGCCAAAGCATTACTTTAGAACGATTTTCCAGCGAAGCCACATGCGAAGGCCGCCCCCGCCCCCGCCGAACAACGCGCACAGGATTGCCAAAGAGGTCAATCAACCCCTCCACAACCCCATCATCCATCCCAAATTCTCCACCACCCAGAAAAAAATCCCCGCGTGCCTTAGGCGGGTGTCTAGAGCCGGAGGGGTTCCAGACTTTTCACCACCCCCTACCGTCGCCCGCGCTCTGCTTTCTGCTTCGCGCTTGCATGGCAGGGCGTGCACAGAACCTGCAGGTTGCCCGCATCCCAGAACAGCGCCGGATCACCCCGGTGCGGGCGGATATGATCCGCCACCAGCGCGCCCTTCTCCGCCGCCACCAGTCCACACATCACACATTTGAACCCACCGCGCAGCAGCGTTCCCCAGCGCAGTTGCTGCCAGCGCTTTGTCTTATACCAGGCGCGCCATACCACGATGGCATCCCGCCCGGCCGCGCCACCGTCCATTAGCGTGCGCAACCGAGGCTTGCCAACGGGCAAGCGCCCCGTTGCCATCGTCAGCCTGCCCATAATCCTGTCCTGATATCGCTCTCGCACACCGCGCCGAGCATGGCGTTCTGATGCCAGTTTTTGCGGAAGAAACGAACAACCAATAATGCAGTGGCACCCAAAATATACCCTTGTATTTCCGATAAGCCCGCATCAACCGTCACTTAGCCGCTTAGAGATCGCCAACAAACTACGCCGAAAGGCGTTGCGCATAGCATCTGTTGTGCGCTCATCGCCTAATTTGCGCCGCACCGCCACCCAATCCGGCCGCGACCAGCCGCGCACCAGCCCTTGCATCACCGCGCCCATCAGCCGCCGGTCAGCTGGCGCCAGCCACTCGCACCAGCCTTGCGCCTCTTCCATGCGCGCCAGCGCTTCCCGGCTCACCCCTGGGCGGGCTGGAGACGGCTCACAGTCCACGTCCACCCGTTCGCGCACCGTCTCTCGCCAGATGCCGGAGAGCTTCAGCCTTGGGCCGGGCGCGGGATCCCGCATCGCAGCCTCCGTTTCAAATGCCTCAAGCAAGCGCGAATGCACAATCTGGGCATCCCAAACCGGCATTAGATCCAATTGGGAGGATACACACGCCGTTGGGAGGATGGTGGGAGGATAGCCACCACCATCACCGAATGCCACATTTCCTAAACTCTCATTATCTTTCATAATCTTACCTTTTTTTCTAAATAAAGAAATGGGAGGATGGGAGGATGGGAGGGTGTTTCATACATATA
>DITZ01000069.1 GCA_002422985.1 Sphingomonadales bacterium UBA6171 | reverse complement strand
CTAGATACGGGCGCGCAACGTCAAGAGCGCGCTCGTTGCAGTATAGTTGAAATCACTCGGATTAGCCGAACGCTTTTGATTGTTAACGTCGAATCCGACCGTAAGAATGCGATTCAGCCGATAATCCGCACCGATGAAGATGCGGTCCAGCTTGAACTCGCTCAGCCGCGAGGTTTCCGGCAGCCCTTCGCCGCCGCGGTTACGCTGATTGAGGTGCGAATAGCCGGTGGAGATGACAATCCTGCGACCAAAATCATAGGTGAGCGCAGCGGCAAAACGGTCTGACAGCTGATAATTGGTGTAGCCGCCCGAACCCGACGAAACGCCGCGCCCGGCCGAGATGCGCCCGCCCAGCCTGGGGCCGGAATAGGAGGCCGCCAGGTTCCAGGTGAGGCCGGAGAAGCCTTCCGCCAGCGGATTCTTGGGATCGGCCCAGCTTTTGCCGATATCGCCGTTCAACCGGATGGAGGGGCCAAAGCGATAGCCAAGGCCGAGCGACAGGCTGGAGATATCCGTGCCGTTGGACTGGCCATCGGGCAGAAACTGGTTGGGATAGGTAACGCTGCGGCTATAGCCCTGAATGCTGATATCCCCGCGCTGGCCCAGCTTGTAAAAGATGCTGCCATTGATGCCGGAGCCGCGCGAATCCGCATATTCGCGGCTTTCGACGCTGTTCTTAAGCTCGTTCCAGTTATAGCCGGCATTAAAGCCCAGCCCGGTCGCGGTGGCGCAGCCGGCGACCAGCGACAGGCTGCTCGACGTCTGGCTGGATGGAATCACCTCGTCGAAATCGGAAAGCCTGGTGCCGCGATCGGAATAGCCGCCCTGCGCCCGGCCGTTGCAGCGGGTGCCGAGCGTCCATTGCAGACCGCCATCCACCTGGAAGCGGTTGCGGTTCATGATATTGTTCCGGGCGTAGTAATCACGGCCGACCGATCCGGTGAGAAAGAGGCGCTGCCGGCCGAAGGCCCGGCCGAAATCGGCGGCGACCGTGGGTGTGAAGCGCCAGTCCGTCTTGGATTTGAAGCGGGGGTTCAGCGGCTCCCCCGTGACCGTGCGGGAGATATTGTCGTTATATTCGGTGACGAGGCTGGCCGACATGTGGAAGCCGATGCCGGCCAATATGTCGAAACCGCCAGCCGTTGGCGCGTCGTCGCCATAGATTCGCGCCTCGTCTGCCACCACGCCCATGGTGGCGCTGGTTTGCGGGAAGGCCGGCAGCACGGGCTGGGCCGGTGGTGGGGCAGGGGCGAGAGCCGGCTGGCCCGGCGCGACGCCGACCTGGGCATGAGCAATGGCCGGGAACAGCAGGGCGGCACCAAGGAGGAGGCGGGGCCAGCCGATATGGCCGGCTGCGGTTCCGGGGTCGGCTGCGCTTCTGCCTTCAATCCGGCCTGTGTTGCTCATCATTCGATCCGCCCTTTTGCCGCCATGCCCTGCTGCGCTGCCGCTATCCGGCCCTGTGCGGCCCATTGGAAACGGCATGGCATTCAATTGTTTCACGTTCATACCCTTGAGCCGCAGGGAAAGGCAAACATTCGTGCCATATCCGGCCCATTGGAATTGCAATGGACTGTTGCGCTGCGGAAAGTTGGGCTATGCCCCTCTTGGACTGGCGCTTTTACGGGCCGGGCAAGTGATGGAGCAGCGCGACGATGATCTTCTCCCGCGATCGCAGGCCGGCCGGCAACAGCGGCACTGCACCCGGCCGCTGGCAGAATGATTCCGGCGAGCGGCGCGCCCTGCCGCGTTTTGCCGTTTCCGCAACCGAGGAACTGACGGACACCGCCGATCCGCGCGCGCCGTTCAGCGCGGACAAGGCGCGGCTGGCCTTGTCAGAGGCGCTGTCCGCCTCGCAGCCGGTGGTTTCCGCCGAGCGATTCGCCGGACGGCACGATACGCTGGCGGCACTCATTACCGCCATCGAGCAGCAGCGCGCGCATGTGGTGCTCTATGGCGAGCGCGGCATCGGCAAGACCTCGCTCATCCATGTGTTTGCAGCGGTGGCGCAGGAGGCGCGTTATCTGGTGCTCTATGGCTCATGCGGGGTGGCGGCACGGTTCGACGAGATGTTCCTGGCCTTTGCCGGGCGGATTCCGCTGCTCTATCATGCGGATATTTCGCCCACCGCAGACGAGAGCGAGCACCGGCGCAGCTTTGCCGACCTGCTGGACAAGAACCATGTCGGCCCGCGCGAACTGGCGGATGTGCTGACCCAGGTGGTGGGGACGCGCGTGGTGTTGGTGCTGGACGAATATGACCGGGTGGCGGACGCGGAATTCCGGCGCAACGTGGCGGAGCTGATCAAGAATCTGTCAGACCGGGCCGCACGGGTGCAGCTGATCCTGACCGGTGTGGCCTCCAATCTGGATGAGCTGATCGGCTTCACGCCCTCCATCCGGCGCAATATCGTGGGGCTGGCGGTGGGGCCGATGCCGGCCAGTGAGCTGGATGAGATATTGGTGCAGGCGGAGCAGGCGTCTGGCATGACTTTTGGCGGGCCGGCCCGCGCACTGGTGACCAGGATGGCGGCCGGCTCGCCCTATCTGACGCGGCTGCTGGGCCAGAAAGCGGCGGCGCGCGCGCTGGACGAGGGGCGGACGGACGTGACGCCCGATGATGTGACCGGCGGGACAGAAGCGGTGCTGGCGGAATGGAACGCCGGGCTGCCGCGCCGGGTGCAGGCAATGCTGGCGCTGCCGGCCGTACAGAAAGACTGGGGCCTGCTGATCGCGGCGGCCAGGGCATCGGGCACGCCGGATGGCTGGTTTACCGCCACCGATGTGGCGGCCGAGCTGGCGGATGGCAGTCCGTCCGGCGCGGGCAAGGCCCTGACCGGCTTTTCCGGCGAGACGGACCTGTTCGACCGTGACCAGTCGGCGACCGGCGAGCCGCGCTTCCGTTTCCGCACGCAGGGGCTGGCGCAGCTGCTGGGGCTTTCGGCCGCGCTGGCGCGGGCGGGGCGATAGGGATTTTGGCTGGGGGCAGCTGTGATGGTTGAGACGCAGACGCGGCCGCGCGCGGCGCCCGGGGCGGAGGCGGAGGCTCCCCGCGTTTCGGTGATCATCCCGCATCTGAACACGCCGGAGCTGCTGGTGCGGGCGATCCGCTCGGTCGCCACGCAGCAGCTGGACCATGGACGGGCGGAAATCATCGTGGTGGACAATGGTTCGCGCCTGTCGCTGGAGGCGGTGAAGGCGGCTTGGCCGGATGTGCGCTTTCTGCTGGAGCCGACGCCGGGGCCGGGGCCGGCGCGCAATCTGGGGATTGCGCATGCGTCGGCCGATCTGCTGGGCTTTATTGACGCCGATGTGAAGGCGGAACCGGGCTGGCTACAGGCCGGGCTGGATGCGCTGGCGCAGGATGACCATGCGCCCATTGGTGGCGATGTGCGCATCGACACCGGCGGGCGGGCGCGGCTGACGGGGGTGGAGGCGTTCGAGTGCGTCTTTTCCTTCGACCAGAAGACCTACATCAACCGGCTGCATTTTTCCGTGACGGCGAACATGATGATGACGCGCGCGGTATTTGAGCAGGCAGGGCCGTTTGGCGGTATCGAGATGCCGGAGGACAAGGCCTTTGGCGAAAAGGCGCACAGCCTGGGGATGACGACGCGCTTTGTGCCGGAAATGCGGGCGCTGCATCCGGCACGGGCGAGCATGGACGAGATGCGGCGGAAGTGGGCGCGGCTGTCGCGACAGAAACTGTCGGCGCATCTGTCAGCCGGGCATTCGCTGCTGCGCTGGCGGCTGCTGGCGGTGGCGGTGATGCTGTCGGGCGTGGCGCATGCGCCGCGGATGCTGTTCTCGCCGCGTGTGTCGGGGGCTGGGAACCGCTTGCGGGGATTAACCACGCTGCTGCATATTCGTTGGGCGCGCGGCCTTGACATGCTCAACCTCGCGCGCAAAGCCGGAACCGAGGGTGCGACTACAGCCATGAACTGGAACAGATAAGAGTGACGGAACGTTCCAAGTCTGTCCGGCCTAAGCCCGCTGCGGCGGGTGGCGCGGTGTCGGCTGCTGCTGCGGAGCCGGGCGTTGTGGCCTGGCAGGAAGCGCATGGGCCGGCGCGGCTGGCGATTGTCCTCATCAACTGGAACGGCTGGCGGGACACGGTTGAGTGTCTCGAATCGCTGCTGCGGGCCGAAGGGCCGTTCCGGATCATCATCGTGGACAATGGCTCCGAAGACGGGTCGATCGAGCGGTTGCAGGCCTGGGCTTCGGGCGCGGAACCCTATATGCCGCCGGCGGGGCCGCTGCGGCGGATCACCATGCCGGCCCTGGAAAAGCCGGTGCCGGTGCGGTTGATCGGGCCGGATGCGGCGCTGGTGGAGCCGCCGGGGCCGGAGCCGATCACCATAATCGATGCGGGTGCAAACCTGGGCTTTTCGGGCGGCAATAATCTGGGATTGCGGCAGGCACTGCTGGATCCGTCGGTGGCCTATTGCTGGTGTCTCAACAACGATACGGTGGTGGAACCGGCGGCCCCCAAGGCGCTGCTGGCGCGGATGGACGCGACCCACAAGGTGGGGATGTGCGGCACGCAGGTGCGCTATTTTCACCGGCCCGGCACCTGGCAGGTGCTGAACGGGCAGCGGTTCAAGCTGTTGACGGGGCAGAGCCGGGGGATTGGGCTCAATCAGCCGGTGACGCGGCCCTTTGATCCGAAGAAGGTGGCGCGGGAGACGGATTTTGTGCTGGGCGCGTCGCTGGCGGTGAGCCGGGCGTTTCTGGAAACCGTCGGGTTCATGGAGGAAAGCTATTTCCTCTATTTCGAGGAGATGGACTGGTCTGTGCGCAATCGCGGGCGCTTTGCCATCGCCTTTGCCCATGCGGCGATCGTCTATCACAAGGAAGGCGGGTCGATCGGCTCGTCAACCAGGAAGGGTCATCGGTCCGAGGCGTCGGAATATTATCTGATGCGCAGCCGTATCAAATTTTATCGCCGCAACTTTCCGCTGCTCTGGCCGCTTCAATATCCCATCGGCGTCGTGCTGATGGGTCGGCGGCTGCTGCGCCGCCAGCCGAAAAAGGCGGGCGCGATGCTGCGGGCGATGCTGGGCATGTCGCGGACCTGAGAAGGGCCGGGATCTCCGGCCGGTGGAGCATAGCAGGATTCAGGAGGCAGGAAGATCATGATCATCGAGCGGAAAGCCGTGGAACAGAAGCCGAAGGGCCGGGTGCTGACGCTGTTGCTGGTCGGGAGCGCATTTGCGCTGCTGGCGGCCTGCGGAGACAAGGGCAGTGGTGGCGATGCGCCGACCGGCCAGGTGGTGGCGCGTCTGGCGGGAGAGGATATCACCCAGCTGGAAGTGACGGCGGAGTTGCAGGGCATGCCCGTGCCGCCGAATGTGCCGCGCCGCGATGCGGAAAAGGCGGCGCTGCAGAACATCATCACCCGGCGCATGCTGATGCAATCGGCGCAGGAGCGGGAACTGGGCAAGAACCCACAGTTCCAGATGCAGCAGCGCCGCACGGACGAGCAGTTGCATGTGCAGGCGCTGGCGCGGGACATCGCCTCGAAGGTGACAAAGCCGGCGAGCGATGAAATCGACAAGTTCATGGCGGAGAACCCCTCTTTGTTCAAAGAGCGGAAATTCTTCATTCTGGATCAGATCCAGTTTCTGCCGCCGCCGAATCTGAAGGCCATCGGTCTGGAAAAGATCAAGACCATGGCCGAGGTGGAAACCGCGCTGACCGCCAACAAGGTGGAGTTCCGCCGCCAGCCGGCCTCGCTGGACGCGCTGGGTGCCAATCCGCAATTCGTGCGCGAAGTAACCGCGCTGCTGGCGCGCAGCCCGGACGAGCTGTTCATGTTCGCCAATCAGGCACCGGGCAGCGGCCAGCCGATCATGCTGGTGAACCAGGTGAAGGAAGTGCGCATCCAGCCCTTCACCGGGGAGCGGGCGCGACAGTTTGCTGAACGCTATCTGTTGAACGAGCGCATCCAGAAGGCGCTGGCGGCCGAGGTGAAAAAGCAGCAGGTGGCGGCGCGCGCCAAGGTGACCTACCAGAAGGGCTGGGAACCGAAGATACCGATGGCGGCCGATCCCAGGGCGCTGACCGACAAGCTGCCGGGCGGGCCTGCGGTGCCCACCCCGGCGCCGGAAGGGTTCGGCGGCTCTGCACCGGCACCGGCCGCCGCGGTACCGACACCGGCCGCCGCGGTACCGGCAACCGACGCGGCAGCAGCGCCCGCCAACGGTTAACCGTTCCGGCATAGTTGCGGACCGGGCGGGCGCTATCGGCCCCTGCCCGGTTCGTGACTGGCGCAAAATCCATACAGATTGCCGGGATTTCGCGCATTCCCGCCTTTTCGCCATGGATTTCCGGCGCGGATGATTCCATGGGCATCCGAGCAGTTATCCAGGAGACGGAATGCGCAAGGGAATCATCCTGGCCGGTGGGTCCGGCACTCGCCTTTACCCGCTGACAAAGCCGGTCTCGAAGCAGCTGATGCCGGTCTATGACAAGCCGATGATCTATTATCCGCTGTCGGTGCTGATGCTGGCGGGGATTCGCGAGATTCTGATCATCACCACGCCGCACGATCAGGCGGCCTTTCAGGGGCTGCTGGGGGATGGCAGCCAATGGGGCCTTTCCATCCAATATGCCGTGCAGCCGGAACCGGCCGGGCTGGCGCAGGCCTATCATATCGGTGCGGACTTTGTGGGCACCGGCCCTTCGGCGCTGATATTGGGCGACAATATCTTCTATGGCCATGGCCTGCCAGAGCTGTTGCAGCGCGCCGATGCGCGGGATGATGGCGCCACCGTGTTCGGCTACTGGGTGAAGGACGCGACCGCCTATGGCGTCGTGAGCTTCGACGCCAATGGGCGGGCGGAGACGATCGAGGAAAAGCCGCCGGTTCCCAGGAGCAATTATGCCGTAACCGGCCTGTATTTCTATGATGGCAAGGCGGTGGAATATGCCCATGCCATCCGGCCGTCGCCGCGCGGCGAGCTGGAGATTACCGACCTTAACCGCATGTATCTGGAAGCCGGCAATCTGAATGTGGAGCTGATGGGGCGCGGCTATGCCTGGCTCGACACCGGCACCCACGCCAGTCTGCTGGATGCGGCGCTCTATGTGCGCATCATCGAGGAGCGGCAGGGGCTGAAAGTCTGTTGCCCGGAAGAAATCGCCTGGCGGCAGGGCTTTATCACCACGGAACAGTTGCTGAAAGTGGCCGAGCCACTGCGGAAATCCGGCTATGGCGAATATCTGGTAACACAGGCAGAGCGCGGCCTGTGAACATCACAGCGCTGGCCATCCCGGAGGTGAAGCTGATCACCCCGCGCAAATTTGGCGATGATCGGGGCTTTTTTCTGGAAAGCTATAACGCCCGCGCCTTTGCCGATGCCGGGCTGCCAATTGAATGGCAGCAGGACAATCACAGCCGTTCGGTGAAGGGCGTTTTGCGCGGGCTGCATTATCAGTTGCAGAACCCGCAGGGCAAGCTGGTGCGCGTCGCGCGCGGCCGGGTGCTGGATGTGGCGGTCGATATCCGCCGTTCCTCCCCCAGCTTCGGCCGGTGGGTGTCGGCGGAATTGTCGGACGAGAATGGCGCGATGCTTTATGTGCCGCCCGGCTTTGCCCATGGCTTTGTGGTGCTGAGCGATCTGGCGGACTTCTGCTATAAATGCACGACGCTGTGGCATCAGGCATCTGACCGGTCGCTCAGCTATGCCGATCCGGCGCTGGCGATCGACTGGCGGCTCGATGAACTGGACGGCCCGCCGCAGCTGGCGGCAAAAGATGCGGCAGCACCTTTGCTGGCTGATGCGGAGACGTTTCAATGAATGCGCGGCCAATAAGAGTGCTGATAGCCGGTTCCGCCGGACAGCTTGGCCGTGCGCTGGCCGCAACCGCGCCGGCGGGCGTGACGCTGATCGCGCCGCCGGAAGCCGCGTTCGATATTTTGAGCGACGCGATGGTGACGGATGTGGTGGCGGCCGAACAGCCGGACCTCATCATCAACGCCGCGGCCTATACCGCGGTGGACAAGGCCGAGGCCGAGCGCGACATCGCCGAGGCGGTGAATGCGACCGCTGCCGGGCGGCTGGCACGCGCTGCGGCCAGGGCTGGCGCGGGCTTTGTGCATGTTTCCACCGATTTCATCTTCGATGGCGCGGCCAGCCGACCCTATCCGCCCTCTGCCACACCGGCACCGCTGGGCGTTTATGGCGAGACCAAGCTGAACGGCGAACGGGCGGTGGAAGCGGCGCATATGGCGCCGATTATCGTGCGGACGGCCTGGGTCTATGCGGCGGTGGGCAATAATTTTGTAAAGACCATGCTGCGGCTGATGGCGGAGCGGGACGAGGTGCGGGTGGTGGCGGACCAGATCGGCACGCCGACTCATGCCGCCGGCCTGGCGCGTGCCATCTGGGCGCTGCACGCGGCAGGCGCCAGCGGCACCTTCCACTGGACCGATGCGGGTGCCGCCAGCTGGTATGACTTTGCGGTCGCCATTCAGGAGGAGGCGCTGGCCGTGGGGCTGCTGGAACAGCAGGCCAAAGTGCTGCCGATCCGCACCGAAGATTATCCGACGCCGGCGGCGCGGCCATCCTATTCCGTGCTCGACAAGAGCGCGACCTGGGCCATCACCGGAATTGCCGCACATTGGCGCACCGAACTCCGGACCTGCCTTGCCGCGATGAAAGCGGCTTCGTTAAAGGGTGACGCTGCATGAAATCGCTTCTGGTAACCGGCGCGGCCGGCTTCATCGGCTCCAACTTCGTGCGCTACTGGACGGCGAACCATCCCGATACGCGGGTGACGGTGCTGGACCTGCTGACCTATGCCGGCAACAAGGCCAATCTGGACGGTGTGCCGGCCGGGCTGGTGGTGGGCGACATCCGCGACGAGCCGCTGGTAACGGAGATCATGACCAGTCTTGATGTGGACACCATCGTGCACTTTGCGGCCGAAAGCCATGTGGACCGCTCGATCCTGGGGCCGGACGCCTTTATCGATACCAATGTGCTGGGCACGCATGCGCTGCTGAAGGTGGCGCGCAGGCTGTGGCTGGGCGACGCGGCGCGGCCGCACCGCTTCCACCATGTGTCGACCGACGAGGTCTATGGCACGCTGGGGCCGAACGACCCCGCCTTTTCCGAGACAACGGCCTATGCGCCGAACTCGCCCTATTCGGCGTCCAAGGCGGCATCGGATCATCTGGTGCGGGCCTATCACCACACCTATGGGCTGGCGACGACCACATCCAACTGTTCGAACAATTACGGGCCGTTCCACTTCCCGGAAAAGCTGATTCCGCTGTTCATCATCAACGCGCTGCATGGGCGGAACCTGCCCATCTATGGCGACGGGATGCAGGTGCGGGACTGGCTGCATGTGGAGGATCATTGCCGGGGGATCGCGGCCGTGCTGCTGAAGGGGCGCGTTGGCGAGACCTATAATATCGGCGGCGGGGCGGAGCTGCCCAACCTGACCGTGATCGACACGCTGTGCGCGGCGATGGACAAGGCCTTTGCCGCCGATCCGTCGCTGGCGGTGCGCTTCCCGGATGCGCCGGCCGCCAGGGGGCTGCCGACCGCCACGCTGAAAAGCTTTGTGACCGACCGGCCGGGACATGACCGGCGCTATGCCATTGATTGCAACAAGGCGATTGCCGAACTCGGCTATCAGCCGCAGCACAGCTTCGAATCGGGCTTTGCCGCAACATTGGCCTGGTATCTGGACAATGAAGCCTGGTGGCGCGGCATTTTGGACGGCAGCTATCGTCAGTGGGTGGAGGATAATTATGGAGCGCGCGGAGCGACGGCTTGAGCTTTCCTGAGCGGTTCCGGCCAGCGCTGACCTGGATTCAGGCGCACCGGAACAAGCTGACGGCGCTGTTTACCGCGCTGGTGGTGGGGATTGCGGTTGCCGTCATCCATGGCGTCGTGCGCGACATCGCGCCGGGCGATATTGTCGGCGCGATGCGGGCGATCACGCTGAAGCAGATCCTGCTGTCTTTGCTGCTGACGGCGCTCTCTTATGTGGTGCTGACGGGTTATGATGTGCTGGCGCTGGATGCGCTGGGGAAGCCGCAGCGATACTGGCAGGCGGCGCTGGGCAGTTTTTCGGCCTATACCTTCAGCCATAATCTGGGCTTCGCACCGCTGACCGGGGCGGCGGCGCGCTGGCGGGCCTATCGCGGCACAAACCTCAACAGCGGGGATATTGCGCGCATCGTGGTGATCGCGGGCGTGACCTTCTGGCTGGGCATTTTCGTGATGCTGGGCTTTGCCCTGCTGCTGTTTCCCGGCGCGCTCCGGGTGCATGACGCCAGCCTGTCCTATCCGCTGCAGGCAGGTATCGGCGGGGCCATTCTGCTGGTGATGGTCGGCTATCTGCTGGCCTGCGCGCGCGGGCTGGGGCCGATCCGCATCTTTGGCTGGCTGCTACCGGTGCCGACGCTGCGGCAGGCGCTGCTGCAATTTGCGCTGGCGGCCACCGATATCGCCATCGCCTCGGCCGCGCTGCTGGTGCTGCTGCCGCCGGAAACCTGGTTTCACTATCCCGATTTTCTGGTTGCCTATGTGGTGGCGATGGTGGTGGCGCTGATTACCCATGCGCCGGGCGGCATCGGCGTGTTCGAGGCGGTGATATTGGTGACGCTGCCGGAAGTGGACAAGCCGGCGCTGGTGTCGGCGCTGATTCTCTATCGGCTGATCTATTATTGGCTGCCGCTGCTGCTGGCCTTTGTGCTGCTGGCGGCGAATGAATGGCGCGTCTGGCGCCGGGACCAGGCTGTTAAGGATCAGGAAAGGGATGGGCGGGAATAAGAGAGGAAGACCCCCTCTGACCCCTCTGACCCCTTTCGGCGCCCCCGGCTTTGGCTGCGGGTGCCGAGATTTTATTTGGGGGTGGGGAGCGGTGATTCAACGACGATGCCACTGACCCCAGCCCCGGCCCCTCCATGCAAGAGGAGGGGCCGGGGCCGGGGTCAGCGGCCGTGCGCCATGCTGGCTGGCTTACGCGATCATCGCGCGCAGCATCCAGGCGGTCTTTTCATGCGACTGCATCCGCTGCGTCAGCAGATCAGCCGTTGGTTCGTCGCGCGCTTCATCGGCGGCGGGGAATACCGAGCGGGCGGTGCGGACCACGCTGGCCTGATCGGCGGCGAGGTCGGCCACCATCTGCTCTGCCGACGGGATGCCGCTGGCTTCCTTCACGGTGGAGAGGCGGGCAAATTCGGAATAGCTGCCGGGTGCCCAGGCGCCGAGCGCGCGGATGCGTTCGGCGATTTCGTCCACGGCAAGCGCCAGTTCGGTATATTGGGTTTCGAACATGGTGTGCAGCGTGTTGAACTGCGGGCCGGTGACGTTCCAGTGGTAATTGTGGGTTTTCAGATAGAGGGTGTAGGTGTCGGCCAGCAGGCGGGAGAGGCCATCGGTGATGGCGGCCAGCTTGTCGGCGGGAATGCCGATATCCAGCGCCTGCGGGCTAGGGGCGGGGGCTTTTTTCGCTTTGTTCGGCTCGGCTTTCTTCGCCATGTCAGGCTCCTTCACTCAGTGGGGGATCAGCGTATTTCGAAGGCGGTCACCTTGTCGCCGGTGGCGCGGCAATCCATCGTCATCGGCTGGATATAATCATCATAGGTCGCGCTCAGGCGCGCGAGAATCGTCCAGTTGCCGCTGGTCTGCTGGGCGCCGTCCACGTCGGTCAGCCGCAACTTGGTGCCGCCGGTGACGCCCACCTGCCGGGCGGCTTCGTTTATGCAGGCCGTGGCCGAGGGGCGGCTGCCGGATGGGAATTTGCTGAAATCGGCCTCGATCGTGGCGGATCGGCTGGTAGCGGTTGGCGATGGCGTCTTGCCCTTGCCGGCCTGGGAGAGGAGCGCGATGAGTCCGGCCGCAAGCAGCCCGCCGGCGATGATGCCGCCGGCGTTGGAACCGCCTTCGCTGCTGCTTGAGCCGCCGTTCCAGTTGCTGTTGCCATAGCCATAGGCGAAGCGCGCCTGGCAGCCATTGTTCACCCAGATGCTGCCGCGATCATAGCCCCAGCTGCGCCCTTCTGTGCAGGAAGTGTTGGAAAATTGCTGCATCAGCCGCACATGATTCTCGGTGTTGGCGCCGCATCGCTGATAGCGATTATGTTCCGACCGGCAGTCGATCTGGCCGGCAAAGCCCTGATCGCTGCCACCCCAGCCGCCGCCGCTGCCACTGTTGTTGCCATAGCCATAGCCGAAGCGCGCCTGACAGCCGTTGCGCACGGTGATGCTGTTGCGGTCTGCGCGCCAGTTCTTGCCCTCGACGCAGCGGGTCTGGCTATATTGTTGCAGCAGTTGGGCGCGGTTCTGCGTGTTGGCATAGCAGGTTTGCGGGCTGTTGTTGTATGAGCGGCAATCGATCTGGCCGGCGAAATCCTGGTTGCCGCTGCCCGAACCATAGCCGGTGCCACCGCCCCAGCCGCCGCCGGATCCGCGACTGCCATATGTCACCTCGAAATTGCCCCCGCAGCCGCCGGTCACCCACAGGGCGTTGCCGCGCTGCGCCCAGGTGCGACCCTGAACACAGCGGCCGGAGCGATCCGGGCCGGCGAAGCGGACGGAGACGGTGTTTTCCGGCAGCCGACAGCTATTCTGGCCGTTGCCGTTGGAATAGCAGGCGACGGTGCGGGTCTTTTGCTGGGCGCTGGCGGCGCCAAGGCCGACAGGCGCAAGCAGGGCGGGCAACGGCACCAGCTGCGCCAGCACCAGTGAAAAGGCCCCGGCGTTGCCCATGATGCGCGACAGAAACTGCATGATATTCTCCCCAACCATCGATCCGGAAAGGCTTATTCAGCGCCACATCCTGTCAATCAGGCAATGCTATGCCGGAAAGCCATGACGGTCCAGCAATCTATGTTGTTCCATGATAGATGAGCAGGTTGTGAATGGAGCGCCACGGCGCTATCGCCCGCCCTTGAAAGGCAGATGATTTGGATATTTTTCAACGGTTCGAGGCTGTGCTGGCCGACGCCATCGCCGAACTGGTGGCTGATGGCACGGTGACGGCGGGCGCGGGTGCCACTGCGGTGGTGGAGCCGCCGCGCGATGCGACGCATGGCGATCTGGCGACCAATGTGGCGCTGGTGCTGGCGAAGGCGGCGAAAGCCAATCCCCGCGAGCTGGCGACCCGCATTGCCATGCGCCTGGCGTGCCATGAACTGGTGGAAGCGGCCGAAGTGGCCGGGCCGGGCTTCATCAACCTGCGGCTGGTGCCCGCTGTGTGGCAGGCGGAGATTGCCGCCATCCGCGCGACCGGGGCTGATTATGGCCGGGGCGAAACGGTGCCCGGCCTGCCGGTGAATGTGGAATTTGTGTCCGCCAACCCGACAGGGCCGATGCATGTCGGCCATTGCCGGGGTGCGGTGGTGGGCGATGCGCTGGCCAGCCTGCTGGCCTTTGCCGGCAACAGCGTGGTGCGCGAATATTATATGAATGATGCCGGCGCGCAGGTGGATGTGCTCGCCCGGTCTGTCCATCTGCGGTACCGCGCGGCGCTGGGCGAGGATATTGGCGCGATCCCCGAGGGCCTTTATCCCGGCGATTATCTGGTGCCGGTGGGGCAGGCGCTGGCGGCCGAATTTGGCGATCGGTATCGCGCAGCGCCGGAATCCGAATGGCTCGTGCCATTCCGGGATCGGGCGGTTGCCGCGATGATGGACATGATCCGGGGCGATCTGGCGCTGCTGGGCATCCGGCATGACCTGTTCTCCTCCGAAGCCGCCTTGCAGGCAGCCGGTGCGCCGGCCGCGGCCGAAGCGCGGCTCAGGGCCGAGGGGCTGATCTATGACGGCGTGCTGCCGCCGCCCAAGGGCGAGCTGCCCGATGATTGGGAGCCGCTGGAACTGCCGCTGTTCCGCTCCACCCGATTTGGTGACGATATTGACCGGCCGATCCGCAAATCCAACGGACAATGGACCTATTTCGGCACCGACATGGCCTATCATGCGGAAAAGGCCAGCCGGTCGTCGGCGCTCGTCAACATCTGGGGGGCAGACCATGCCGGCACGGTGAAGCGCATCGAGGCCGCCGTGGAGGCGCTGACGCATGGCGCGGTGCGGCTGGATGTCCGGCTGGTGCAGATGGTGCGGCTGTTCCGCAATGGCGAGCCGTTCAAAATGTCCAAACGCGCCGGCAATTTCGTGACGCTCGCAGATGTGGTGCGCGAAGTGGGGCGCGATGTGGTGCGCTTCATGATGCTGACCAAGCGGTCCGAGGCGATGCTGGACTTTGATTTCGCCGGGGTTGTCGAGCAATCGCGTGAGAATCCGGTATTTTATGTGCATTATGCCCATGCGCGCATCCGCTCCGTGCAGCGGCGGGCGGCGGGGCTGGCGCTGCCCGTCCCCGCTCCGCTCGACCGGCTGGATGAGGCGGAACTGGGCGTGGTGAAGCTGGCGGCGCAATGGCCGCGCGTGGTGCGGCAGGCCGCCGCCGCGCGCGAACCGCATCGTATTGCCTTTTTCCTGGCCGATCTGGCCGCCGCGTTCCACACGCTGTGGAACCGGGGCAATGATGACGCCGCCTTCCGGCTGGTGCAGGAGGATGACCTGCCGCTGACGGCGGCGAGGCTGGCGCTGGCCGACGCGGTGGGAAGCGTCATCCGCACCGCGCTTGGCGTCATGGGCGTGGTTGCCGCCGAGGAGCTGCGCTGATGGCGCGCGGTCCATCGCCGCGGGCTGACGCCGGGCGGCGGGGCGCTGCCGACGATGCGCCCGCCCCATGGCTGGAGGAAGCCGCGCATGACGGGCGCGGCAGCGGCGGCACGCTGATCGGCCGCTCCACGCTGTGGATGATCCTGATCGGGCTGCTGGTGCTGGTGTCTGTGGTGGCGGCCGGCGTGTTCATGGTGGCACGGCAGGGCGAACAGGATGTGGACGCCCTGCCGCCGGGCGCGGAGATTCCGCTGCTGAAGAATCCCGGCCCCTGGAAAATCGCGCCGACCGGCCCCGGAATCGAGGGCAAAAGGGTGGAGGGAATCGACCAGATGTTGTTTGAAACCGGCGACGGACGGGACCGCGACGCGCGCATCGCGCTGGAAAAAATGCCGGAAGACCCGGCGGTGCTGCCTGGCCGCGAGGCCGCGCCAACAGATTTGTTGCCGGATACCGCGGATGAAACGCCGGCTGCCGTGCCGCCGGCAGCGGTGACGCCGCCGCCGCTGCCCAGGCCGGGGGTGAAACAGGTGCCCAGGGCGCAGGATGTGACGACGCCGCGCCTGCCCGAACCAAAGCTGGGCCGGCCGATTGCGCGCGCGCCAACCGCTGCGGATGTTGAGGACCGGGTGGAGCCGCCGGCGGGTGGCGGCGCGCTGCTACAGTTTGGCGCCTTTTCAAGCGAGGCGCGGGCGCGCACCGCTTGGAAATCGCTGACCGATCGCTTCGGCTATCTGGCGGACCTGACGCCCGCCATTGTGCCGACCGCACAGGATGGCCGCACGCTGTACCGGCTGCGGGCCAGCGCCGCCTCTCCGGCGGCGGCGCGGGAGATATGCCAGAAGCTGAAGGTGGCGGGCGACAGTTGCGCGGTGGTGAATTAGGCTTTGTTGCCCGCGGCTTCAGCCGGCTTCGTCATATCAGACCAGACTCGTCGCCCGGTGCCTCACACGGGGCTAGGCTTTTCCCCGCGCGCCCGGCCACAGACAGCCCGACCCTGTTACACACGGGGGCGACGATAGGGATGATTTGCCTGTGTCAAGCGGTTACGGCGAACCAGTCGGGGCCTGATGCGGTCAGCGTCCAGCCGCGTTCGGCGCACAGGGCCGGAATGTCGTTTTGGGCGGCGGGATCGTCGGCTTCCAGCCGGTAGCGGCCGGGGCCGTTTTCGCGCACGGCGCGCGCCAGCCGCAACGACGGGAGCGGGCACAGGAGGCCCATGGCCGGAACGATGATGGGCGGGCTTGTCATCGCGCCCTTGTAGGGCCATCGACGGCGGCGGCGATATGGATTATCGGCCTGATATTGAGAAAGCGGGCGGAAAACAGACAGGGAAAAACAGACAGGGAATGGGGCGGACATGACGACCAATATGCTGCTTGTTATCGGGGCAGTGGCGCTGGCGATTGCATTGCTGGCCATCCTGCTGCTGCGCGGGCGGGCGCCAAAGCCCGTGGAGGCCGCGCCGGCAGCCGCGCTGCTGGCCGATGCACCGGTTGCAGAAGTGCCGACGCCCTTTCTGGCCGAGGCCGAGGGCGAGGCCGACGATCTGAGCCGCATCAAGGGCATCGGGCCGAAACTGTCGGCGCGGCTGGCGGCGCTGGGGGTGTTTCACTTCCGGCAGATCGCCGACTGGACGCCGGAGCAGCTGGCGGCCGTGGATGCGCAACTGGGAACATTCAAGGGCCGGCCAGAGCGGGATCAGTGGCAATCACAGGCGCGCCTGCTGGCGGCCGGGGATGTGAAAGCCTATGAGCGCCAACATGGGAAGCTGGGCCCGCAGGCGTGAGCCTGGCGAAAGAGGCGGGTCCGCCGCGCGGGATCGCCATTGTCATCATGGTCGTGCTGCTGGACATGCTGGGGTTCGGCATCATCATTCCGGTATTGCCCCGGCTGGTGGGCGGGCTGGCCGATGTGCCGGTGAGCCAGGCGGCGACAATCGGTGGCTGGCTGATCACCACCTATGCCATCGCGCAATTCCTGTTTGCGCCGGTCATCGGCGGCTTGTCAGACCGTTATGGCCGCCGGCCGGTGCTGCTGCTGTCCACCGCCGGCTTTGCCGCCTCTTACCTGCTCGCCGGCTTTGCGACATCCATGTGGATGCTGTTCATCGGGCGCATGCTCGCGGGTGCCACGGGGGCGAGCTTCTCCGCCTCTTATGCCTATATCGCCGACGTGACGCCGCCGGAAAGGCGCGCCGAGCGGTTCGGGCTGGTGGGGGTGGCCTTTGGCGTGGGCTTCATTCTGGGGCCGGCGCTGGGCGGATTGCTGGGCACCTATGATGTGCGCTGGCCTTTCTTTGCCGCAGCGGCGCTCGGGGCGCTGAACCTGCTGTTTGGCATCTTCCTGCTGAAGGAAAGCCTGGCACCGCATCTGCGCCGGCCGTTCGACATCGCACGCGCCAATCCGGTGGGCAGCCTGTTGCAGCTTTCCCGGCTGGGCGGGGCGTTGCGGCCGCTGGCTATCGCCATGTTCCTGTGGAGCCTGGCGATGCAGTCGATGAACGGCATCTGGCCCTATGTCACCACCTATCGCTATCAATGGACGCCGATGCAGATCGGCATTTCGCTCGCCTTTGTGGGCGTGCTGGCGGTGGTGGTGAATGGCCTGCTGGTGCGGCGGACGGTGGCGCGACTGGGCGAATGGCGCACGGCGGCGCTGGGCGTGAGCGCCGGGGCGCTGGGCTATATGATCCATGCGGCGGCCGTGACGCCCTGGCTCGCCTATGTGGCGCTGGTAGTGGGGGCCATTGGCGGGCTGACCGTGCCGGCCCTTCAGACGATGCTGACGGCGCGGGTGGGGCCGGACGCGCAGGGCGAGCTTCAGGGGGCCATCACCACGCTCACCAGCCTGACGGTGATGATCGCCCCGCCGGTTTTCTCCACCATGTTCACCTATGTTTCCGGCGATACCGCGATCGTGCATGCGCCGGGGGCGCCGTTCCTGCTGTCGGCCATAATGGCGCTGGGGGCGCTGCTGATGTTGCTGCGGGTGGACCGGGCACCACTGCTGAAGGCCGAGCCGGCTTAGAGCGCTTTTCGGCCATATTGACCCACCGGGACGGAGCCGATTTTGGCCAACAGCAAGGCGCGAGGAGGGAGCGATGGATATCCATCGTAACCGACGAGCAACGCTGATGTTGGCCAAAAGCGGCCCGCCGCCGTGGCGGTCGCACAGGCAAGGCCGCAGGCGGCGTCGCGCCGCTGGCGCGGGCCACCAGCCCGCGCTGCGCGTCGCTCCTTGCCTGCGGCCTTCTGTCACGATCACGGCGGGTCAATATGGTCGAAAAGCGCTCTAGTGACCGGCGTGGTTCCATTCCAGTAGTGGGTGCAACCGGCACCATTGTCTGCCGGCGACAGCGCGGCGACTGTTGCCCAGCCATCGGCGCGCAACGCCGCGCCCACGCTGGCATCACAGCCCGGCGGCAGGAAGCAGCGCCGGCGTTGCACCGCCCCCAGCCCGGCATCCACCAGCGCGTCGATATAGAGCGAAAAACCCGCCGCTGCCTCCGCATGCCCATCGGCGTGGCGCACTGCATAAGCGCCGCCCCGGCCGATTTCGCTGCGCAGCGCCGCGCCATTGGCATGGCCGAACAGCGAGAAGCCAACCCAGCTCTGATATTCGAAGCCGTGCCGCTCGGTGGGGTCGATGGTGATCGTCAGCTGCGGCAGCGCCGCCACCAGCCGCTGAAGCCGCGCCAGCAGATCAGGGGCAAGGCCCGTGGCCAGCAGGCGGGGGAGGGCGGTTTCCGCCGGTCCTGCGGCCTCCAGCAGCGCGGCATAGCGTTCGGCGCCCAGTTCGGTAAGCGCGCCATCATCCTTGCTGTCCAGCGCGGCGATCACGGCCGCCGCATCCGCCACCGGCCAGTCGCCCCTGGTAAGCGCCGGCACCAGTTCGGGCAGCGTCAGGTCCACCGACAGGTTGGTGACGCCGGCGGCGGTCAGCGCTTCGGCGGCAACCGAGATGATCTCGGCCATCGCCGCCACGCTGTCCGCGCCGATCAGCTCGGCGCCCGCCTGGGTGCGCTCACGTTCGGGCGCCAGCTGCGTGCCGCGCGCACGGGCCACCTGCCCGGCATAAGCGAGCCGCAGCGGGCGCGGCGCTTCTGCCAGCCGGGTGGCGGCGATGCGCGCAATCTGGCCGGTGATATCCGGCCGCAGCGCCAGCGCCTCGCCCGTGGCCGGGTCAGGCGAGCGGAACAGCGCCATGCCCGGCGGCTTTCCCAGCCATTGGGCGATGGAAATTTCCGCTTCCACAATAGGCGGTTGCACGCGTTCATAGCCATGGGATGTGCACACATCCACGATGGTGCGCAACAGGCTGGCGGCGGCCTCTGCCTCTGGCGGAAGCCGGTCGCGGAAGCCGCCCGGCAGAAGCGCGCGGGGCGAGAGCATCAGAAGGTGAGCGCTTTCACGCTTTTCACGCCCGGCAGGCGGCAGATGTCCCACAACAGCGGCTCATCCACCGGCTCATCGACGGACAGCAGCAGGATCGCCTCTGCCAGCGCATCGCGGCGGCCCAGGTGGAAGGTGCCGATATTGACGCCCGCCTCGCCCAGCTTGGTGCCCAGCCGGCCGATGAAACCCGGCTTGTCCTCGTTCACGATGAACAGCATCCGCGGGGAGAAATCCGCCTCCACCTTGATGCCGAAAATCTCGACAAGGCGCGGGATGCTGTGGCCGAACAATGTGCCGGCAACCGAACGCTCGCCGGTTGGCGTGCGCACGGTCACGCGCACCAGCGTCTGATAATCGGTATCGCGTTCGTGGCGGACTTCGGCGACCTCGATATTGCGGTCCCGCGCCATCGTCGGCGCGTTCACCATGTTCACCGTGTCGGAGAAGGTGCGCATCAGGCCGGCGAGCACCGCAGCGGTAATCGGCTTGATGTTGAGGCTGGCGGCCGCACCCTCCACCTCCACCTTCACGCCGCGCAATTCTTCGGACTCAAGCTGCCCGGCCAGCCGCCCGAGATATTCCGCGAGCGCCATATAAGGCTTCAGCTTCGGCGCATCTTCAGCCGAGAGCGACGGCATGTTGAGTGCGTTGGTAACGCCACCCGTCAGCAGGAAATCCGCCATCTGTTCAGCTACCTGGATGGCGACATTCACTTGCGCCTCATCGGTGGAAGCGCCCAGGTGCGGGGTGGAAATGAAGTTGGGCGTGCCGAACAGCGGGCTGTTCTGCGCCGGCTCCTCCACGAACACGTCGAGCGCAGCGCCGGCGATATGGCCGCTGTCCAGCCCCGCCTTCAGCGCGGCTTCGTCCACCAGCCCGCCGCGCGCGCAGTTGATGATGCGCACGCCTTTTCTGGTTTTGGCGAGATTCCCGGCCGACAGGATGTTGCGCGTGCTGTCGGTCAGCGGCGTGTGCAGCGTGATGAAGTCGGCGCGGGCGAGCAGTTCGTCCAGCGTCACCTTTTCCACGCCCAGATCCTGTGCACGTTCCGGTGTGAGGAAGGGATCGAAGGCGATGACCTTCATCCGCAGGCCCAGTGCCCGTTCCGCGACGATGGAGCCGATATTGCCGCAACCGATGAGACCGAGGATTTTGGATGTGACTTCCACCCCCATGAAGCGGTTTTTTTCCCACTTGCCGGCCTGGGTGGAGGCGTCGGCCTCCGGGATTTGCCGGGCGAGCGCGAACATCAGCGCGATGGCATGTTCGGCGGTGGTGATGCTGTTGCCGAACGGCGTGTTCATCACCACGATGCCGCGGGCGGTGGCGGCGGCCACGTCCACATTGTCAACGCCGATGCCGGCGCGGCCGATGACCTTCAGATTGGCGGCATGGTCCAGCAGCGCGGCGGTCGCCTTGGTGGAGGAGCGGATGGCAAGGCCGTCATATTGGCCGATGATGGCAGCCAGCTCGTCTTTGCTGAGACCCGGCTTTTCATCGACCTCGATGCCACGGGCGCGGAAAATCTCGGCCGCCTTTGGCGACATTTTATCGGAAATCAGAACTTTGGGCATGTTTATTCCCTTAATATCTCAAGCTGCGCGCGCGGTTTCATAGGCCCAGTCGAGCCATGGCGTCAGCGCCTCGATGTCGCTGGTGTCAACCGTCGCGCCGCACCAGATGCGCAGCGACGGCGGGGCATCGCGGTAGCCGTTGATGTCGAAGGCCACGCCCTCCTTCTCCAGCAGGCCGGCCATCGCTTTGGGCAGGTCGGCCGCGCCGTCAATGCGGATGCAGACGGACGTGTTGGAGCGGGTGGCAGCGTCCGCCGCCAGATTGGCGGCCCAGGGTGTGCGATCGACCCAGGCGTTGAGAGCCGCGGCATTGGCGTCGGCGCGGGCGTGCAGCGTGGCAAGGCCACCGATGCTCTCGGCCCAGCGCAGGGCATCGAGATAATCCTCGACCGCCAGCATGGAAGGGGTGTTGATCGTCTCGCCCTCGAAAATGCCTTCGATGAGCTTGCCGCCTTTGGTCATGCGGAAGATTTTCGGCAGCGGCCAGGCCGGCGTGTAGCTTTCCAGACGGGCGACCGCGCGCGGCCCAAGGATGAGCATGCCATGCGCGCCTTCGCCGCCCAGCACCTTCTGCCAGCTGAAGGTGACGACATCGAGCTTGTCGAACGGCAGCGGCTGCGCAAAGGCGGCGCTGGTCGCGTCGCAGAGCGTCAGCCCCGCGCGGTCGTCGGCGATCCAGTCGCCATCGGGCACCTTCACGCCGGAGGTGGTGCCGTTCCAGGTGAACAATATATCCGACGCCTGATCGACAGCGGCGAGGTCGGGCAGCCGGCCATAATCGGCCTTCAGCACGGTGGGGTTCAGCTTCAGCTGCTTCACCGCGTCCGTCACCCAGCCTTCACCGAAGCTCTCCCATGCGAGCGCGGTGACCGGGCGGGCGCCGAGCAGCGACCACATGGCCATTTCATAGGCGCCGGTGTCGGATGCGGGCACGATGCCGATGCGGTGCGTGTCGGGCACCCCCAGGATGGCGCGGGTCTGGTCGATGGCGGCCTTCAGGCGCGCTTTGCCGATCCTGGCGCGATGTGATCGGCCGAGGCTGTCAAGCGGGAGGGCGGAAAGATCATATCCGGGGCGCTTGGCGCAGGGGCCGGACGAGAAATGCGCGCGCAACGGGCGCGCGGTAGGCTTATCAGTCATATTCTCTCCTCTCAGAGAGCGCGCGCCGCGTTGGGACGGCGTGGCCCGCTGGCCGAAATAGAGTAGTGCGCCCCGCTGTCAAGCTGGCGGCCGGCTTCAGTCGCGCCTATGTACAGGGGCATATGAACGAAATTATTTCGCAGCGCCCGTTTCAGCCGGCCGCACAAGAGGCGGATATCGCCGCCAATCCCACCCAGACGGCCCAGACGGAGCATCCCGCCTACCGACTCGCTTTTCAGGACAAGGATTTCCTGCTGCGGGAGGAATTGCGCCCGGTGCGCTTCCAGCTGGAGCTGCTGAAGCCCGAGCTGCTGCTGGCGGAAGCCGGTATCGACTCGACCTTTGTCTTTTATGGCTCGGCGCGGATTCCGTCGCCCGACGAAGTGGAAGGGCTGCGCGCGGCCGCCGTGGGAGACCAGAAGCGCATGGCCGTGGTGGAGCGGCTGGTGGAGAAGGCGCGATATTATGACGAAGCCCGGCGGCTCGCCTGGCTGGCGTCGTGCCAGCCCTGCAAGACGGATGGCGGGCGCGATCTGGTGGTCTGCTCCGGCGGTGGCCCGTCGATCATGGAGGCGGCCAATCGCGGCGCGGCAGAGGCCGGCGCGCCCTCGCTGGGTCTGAATATCGTGCTGCCGCACGAGCAGGTGCCCAATGCCTATGTGACGCCGGGGCTGAGCTTTCAGTTCCACTATTTTGCGCTGCGCAAGATGCACTTCCTGATGCGCGCGCGGGCGGTTGCCGTTTTTCCCGGCGGCTTTGGCACGTTCGACGAATTGTTCGAGCTGCTGACGCTGGTGCAGACCACCAAAATGGCACCGCTGCCGATCCTGCTGTTCGGCAGGGATTTCTGGAGCCGGGTGGTGAATTTCGAGGCGCTGGCGGAGGAGGGCGTGATTTCGCCCGATGATCTGAAACTGTTCCGATTCGTGGAGACGGCGGATGAAGCCTGGCGCATCGTCTGCGCCTGGACGCACGACGGCGTTGCTGTCTAAGCGGCAGCAGACGGGCTGAGGCGCAACAGGCGGGGCATGACGCCCCGCGGCACCATCAGGCGTGCGGGGCTGCCACAGGCGTTTCAGCCGGTGCAGCGTTGGCCGGGGCGGCAGCAGGTGCGGCGGCATCGTCAGCGTCAGGGGCCGCGGCTTCCGGCGCGGCCGGCAGCGGCAGCGGGTTGTCGCTCTTGCTGTTCAGGAAGGCCAGCAGATCAGCGCGATCCTGCGGCTTCGACATGCCGGCGAAGCTCATCTTGTTGCCGGGCAGGAAGGCTTTCGGGCTTTTCACCCATTGCGACAGCGTTTCCCAATCCCAGACCTTGTCGGAGCTGCCCTTCATGGCATCGGAATAGCCGAAGCCGGCCGCATGGGCGTGATGCAGGCCCAGGATGCCATAGAGATTCGGGCCGATGCCGGCGGCGGCGCCTTTGTCGATGGTGTGGCAGGCCGCGCATTTTTTGAACTGATTGGCACCCTTGGCGATGTCAGCCGATGCAAGCAGCGCCGCGATGGGTGGTTCAGCAGCCGCCGCGCCGCCGCCGGCGGCTTCACCTTCCTGCTCCACGCCCTGCACCACAAAGGCCGGCGATTCGAGCTTGGCCGGCGTGAACATGGCACCCGTAAGGATCGACAGGCCGAGCACGCAGACCATCGCCGCCAAAACCCAGCCAGCAATGGTGTTCATCTGGTTGTTGTTCACGCGCCTTTGCTCCGCAATCACTTGGTGTCAGGACGCCGGGCCGTAAGGCACCGGTTTGGCGGCGGTCTTTACGGCCATGAGGCCGGCATTGCAACGGGCCTGACCGCCGCACCGCTGCGGCGCAGCGCCGCGCCAGTGGTTGACGGATGCCTGCCTTCATCGCATGTCCCCCGGCCATCATGCAGATCTATCCCGCCCCCGCCCAGTCGCTCGTGGATTCCATGCGTGCCGCCGCGCTTGCCAATCCGGCGCGCACCGTCGCCTTTCAGGGCGCGCCGGGCGCCTTTTCACACCAGTGCGTGCGCGAAGCCCGACCCGACGCGCTGCCGCTGCCCTGCTATACTTTCGAAGATGCGATGGACGCCGTTTCCGAAGGTCGCGCGGCGATGGCCGCGATTCCGGTGGAAAACAGCCTGCATGGCCGGGTGGCGGACGTGCATTTCCTGCTGCCCGAATCCGGCCTCTATATTGTGGGCGAACATCATGTGAAGGTGGAGCATTGCCTGCTGGGCGCCCCCGGCGCGACGCTGGCCATGGTGCGGGAGGCGATGTCGCATCCGCAGGCGCTGGGGCAATGCCGCAAGCGGCTGAAAGTGCTTGGCCTGAAGGCCATCGCCCATGCCGACACCGCCGCCGCCGCCGCGCAGGTGCGCGAAAGCGGCGATCCCATGGTCGCTGCCATCGCCTCCCGGCTGGCCGGCGAGCTTTATGGCAATGTGCTGCTGGTGGACGGCTTGCAGGATGCGGATCACAACCGCACCCGCTTTCTGTTTCTGTCCCGCACGCCGCTTGCGGATGTGGAAGGACCGGCCAAGACGACGCTGGCGTTCGAGGTGAAGAATATCCCCGCCGCGCTTTACAAGGCGCTGGGCGGCTTTGCCACCAACGGCGTCAACATCACCCGACTGGAAAGCCATCTGCGCGGCGGCACCTTCACGGCCGCGGAATTCCTGATCGACATAGAGGGCGGGCCTGCCGGCGAACATGTCGGCAGGGCATTGGAAGAACTGGCCTTTCATTCAAAATGGGTGCGAATTCTCGGCACTTATCCGCGCGAAATTCTGACAGAGGATTAAGCCTGCGCCCGGCAGGACGTTTATGTTGCAAAGCTGCATGAAAGGCTGCGCGACGATGACCGCTCCCGTCCTGCTGACAGACGGCGAAGACCCGTTCCGCTGGCGCGATCTGCTGCGGATCGGTCCGGGCAATGATCCGTTCTGGTTGCGCGTGCGCGCCGGCCAGTTGCATTTCCTGCAACGCAACATGCTGATGAACGTGCCGATCGCGCTGGTACATTGCGCCATCGTGCTGCTGCTGTTCCGCGACATGGCAACGCCGCTGGTGCTGCTCCTGTGGGCCGCCAGCCAGATGCTGTCCCTGCCGCTCGCTATCCTTGCCGGGATCGGCGTGCGCCGCAGCCGGGAGGAGCGCGTCACGCCGGCCAAGATGCTGAAGGCGCTGGCCAAACTTGCGCTGTTCGGCTGTGGCTGGGGCCTGCTGTTCTTCGATCTGCTGGCGCGGGTGGATACCGGCAATGCCCTGCTGCTGCTCGCCATGACGATGGCCGGCATTGGCTCGCTGGCCTTTTCCACCTCCACCTGGCCGCTGGGCACGCTGGCGCTGTCGGGCACGGTGGCGCTGGGCAGCATCGCCGGACTGCTCGCCCATCCCTGGCAGCATGGCACCGCCGCCGTGCTGGTGATCGCCATCTTCATCCTCTATGTCGCGCGCAACAATATACTGGCGGCCAAGGCCGTTTTCGGCCGGGTCCGCCTGCAGGACCAGTTGACGGAGCAGGGCGAGGTGATGCGCCTGCTGCTCAACGAGTTCGAGGCGAACGGCAAGGAATGGCTCTATGAATTCGGCCCCGACGGGCGGCTGACCTTTGCCTCCAAACGCTTTGCCGAAGTGTTGCACCGGCCGGTGGAGGATGTGATCGGCCAGCCATGGCGGCGCTTCATCACCGATACCGAAACCTCGGGCGTCGTGCTGGATGCCGTGGCGCGCGGCCAGCCCTTCCGCGATCAGACGCTGAAGGTGCGGATCGATGATGTGGACTATTGGTGGTCGCTCTCCGGCACGCCCAAGCTGTCGCCAGACGGCCGGCTGATGGGCTATCGCGGCGTCGGCACCGATGTCACCGAACGGCATCTCGCCGCGCAGCGCATCGCAGACCTCGCCACTTTCGATACGCTGACCGGTCTGGTGAACCGCCGCATCGTGCAGAGTGCGGTGGAGGACGGGCTGCGCTCGCCCGAAGGGCTGGTGCTGTTGTTCGTCGATCTCGATCGCTTCAAGGCGGTGAACGACAGTATCGGCCATGGCGCGGGCGATCTTCTGCTGGCGACGGTTGCGCGCCGGCTGCGGCAGGTGGCGGGCGGCCATGGGCTGGTGGGCCGGCTGGGCGGCGATGAATTCGCCATCGTCCTGCGCGGCGGCAGCGAAACGACAGCGCGCCTGCTGGCCGAAGAGGTGATCGCCGTGCTGTCCGAACCCTATGCCATCGGCGAATCCACCGCGACGATCGGCGCATCGGTCGGCATGGCCATCGGCCCGGCGGATGGCGCGACGGTGGAGGCGCTGATGCGCGCGGCCGATCTGGCGCTTTATGATGTGAAGGAACGCGGGCGCGGCAGTGTGCGCCAGTTCGATCGCGCCATCCACGAACGGGCCGAGCAGCGGCGTGCACTGGAAATGGAGCTGCGCGGCGCGCTGAAGGCGGGGCAGCTGTGGCTGGCCTTCCAGCCCATCGTCGATGCGATGGACGAGCGGGTGGTGGGCTTCGAGGCGCTGATGCGCTGGCGCCATCCGCGGCTGGGCGAGGTGTCGCCCGCCACTTTCATTCCGATTGCGGAAGAATCGGGCCAGATCGGCCGGCTGGGCCGCTGGGCGCTGGAGGAAGCCTGCCGGGTGGCCGCCGGCTGGCCGAAGCATATCAAATTCTCGGTGAATCTGTCGCCGCTGCAATTCGATGATGCCGATCTTGTCACCATCGTCCGGCGCGCGCTGGAACGGTGGAAGATCCAGCCCGAACGGCTCGAACTGGAACTCACCGAAAGTCTGTTTCTGGATCAGCGGCCGCAAACCCGCGCCATGCTGGAAGAGCTGCTGGAGCTGGGTGTCGGCTTTGCGCTCGATGATTTCGGCACCGG
>DITZ01000100.1 GCA_002422985.1 Sphingomonadales bacterium UBA6171 | reverse complement strand
CTGCCTGGCGCCGGTCGCCAAGGTGATGAACGACCTGGTGGGCATCGAGCGCGGGCTGATGACGACCATTCACGCCTATACCAATGACCAGAAAATCCTGGACCAGATCCACCCGGACATGCGGCGCGCCCGTGCGGCCGGCATGTCGATGATCCCGACGACGACGGGGGCGGCGCGCGCGGTGGGCGAAGTGCTGCCGGAACTGAAGGGCAAGCTGGACGGTTCGGCCATTCGGGTGCCGACGCCCAATGTGAGCCTGGTGGACCTGACCTTTGTGCCGGGCCGCGAGACGTCCAGGGAGGAAATCAACGCGGCGCTGAAGGCGGCCGCTGAAGGCGCGTTGAAGGGGATTCTGGACTTCTCCGACGAGCCGCTGGTTTCGATCGACCTTAACCATGTGCCCTTCTCGTCCACGGTGGACAGCCTGGAAACGGCGGTGCTGGAAGGCCGGCTGGTGCGCGTGGTGAGCTGGTATGACAATGAGTGGGGCTTCTCCAACCGGATGGCCGACACGGCGGTTCAGATGGGCAAATTCCTCTGATGTTTCGTGGAATCGATGATCTGCCGGCGAATCTGTCGGGCAGGCGGGTGCTGGTGCGGGTCGATCTGAACGTGCCGATGGCGGATGGCCGGGTGACGGATGTTACCCGGCTGGAAGCCGCGGTGCCGACGATTGCCTCGCTGGCGGACCGGGGCGCAAAGGTGCTGGTGCTGGCGCATTTCGGCCGGCCGAACGGCCAGCGGCGGGCCGACATGAGCCTGGCGCAGGTGGTGCCGGCGCTGGCCGATGTGCTGGGCCGGCCGGTGGGCTTCATCGATGATTGTGCCGGTGACGCGGTGGCCGCTCAGTCGGTCGCGCTGGCGGATGGCAGCGTCACGGTGCTGGAAAACACACGATTCCATGCCGGTGAGGAGAGGAATGATCCCGCGCTGATCGCCGAAATGGCGAAGGTGGGGGATATTTATGTGAATGATGCCTTTTCCGCCGCGCACCGGGCGCATGTTTCGACCGAGGGACTGGCGCATGTGCTGCCGGCCTATGCCGGGCGTTCCATGGAGGCGGAGCTGAAGGCGTTGCAGGCGGCGCTTGGGGCACCGGTGCATCCGGTGGCCGCCGTTGTGGGTGGTGCCAAGGTTTCGTCGAAGCTGGATGTGCTGGCCAATCTGGTGCGCCGGGTGGATCATCTGATCATCGGCGGCGGCATGGCCAATACCTTTCTGGCGGCGCGTGGCGTGAATGTGGGCAAGAGCCTGTGCGAGCATGATCTGGCATCCACGGCGCTGGACATATTGGCGCGGGCGGAGGCGTCCGGCTGCACGGTGCATCTGCCCTATGACGTGGTGGTGGCGACCGAGTTCAAGGCGAATGCGGCGAACAGGGTGGTGAATATCCACGAAATTCCGGCGGATGCGATGGTGCTGGATATCGGGCCGGACGCGGTGGAAGCGCTGGGCGATGTGCTGAAAACCTGCGCGACGCTGGTGTGGAACGGGCCGCTGGGCGCGTTCGAGCTGACACCGTTCGACCGGGCGACGGTGGCGCTGGCACAGACGGCGGCGGCTTTGACGGAGGGTGGAACATTGATCAGCGTGGCGGGTGGCGGCGACACCGTGGCGGCGCTGAATCATGCGGGCGTGGGGGATAAATTCTCTTTCATATCCACGGCCGGCGGGGCGTTTCTGGAGTGGATGGAAGGAAAGGCGCTTCCGGGCGTCGAGGCTTTGCAACAGGAGACAGCAGCATGAAGATGACCAGGACGGTCCGGAAGATTCTGGCGAATTACGAGAGCGACAATCCCGGTACGAAGGCCAATCTTGCCCGGATGCTGTGTGCCGGGCGTCTGGGTGGCACCGGCAAGATGGTGATCCTGCCGGTCGATCAGGGGTTTGAACATGGGCCGGCGCGGAGCTTTGCGCCGAATCCGGCGGGCTATGACCCGCATTACCATTATCAACTGGCGATCGATGCCGGGCTGAATGCCTATGCGGCACCGCTGGGGGCGCTGGAGGCGGGGGCTGATACATTCGCCGGGCAGATTCCGACGATTTTGAAGGTCAACAGCTCCAACAGCTGGGCGACGGGCATCAATCAGGCGATTACCGGCGGTGTTGATGATGCGCTGCGGCTGGGTTGCTCGGCCATCGGCTTCACCATCTATCCGGGTGCGGATGATGTGTTCGACATGATGGAGGAAATCCGGGAGATGTCGGCGGAAGCGAAATCCGTGGGCGTTGCGACGGTGATCTGGAGCTATCCGCGCGGCGGCAAGCTTTCCAAAGAAGGCGAACTGGCGCTGGATGTGGGGGCTTATGCCGCGCATATGGCGGCCCTGCTGGGCGCGCATATCATCAAGGTGAAGCTGCCGTCGGCCCATATCGAGCAGAAGGATGCGGTGCAGTCCTACGAGGGCGGCGACTGGTCCACCCAGGCGAAGCGGGTGGAACATGTGGTGAAGGCCTGCTTCAACGGGCGGCGCATCGTGGTCTTCTCCGGCGGCGCCACCAAGGGGGCGGACGCGGTGTATGACGATGCGCGCGCCATTCGCGATGGCGGCGGCAATGGCTCCATCATCGGACGCAACAGCTTCCAGCGCCCGCGTGAGGACGCGCTGGCGCTGCTGGACAAGATCGTCCGCATCTATCTCAACAAGGAATGAGCGGTAGCGCCGAGCCGGGAGATTTTGGCAGGGAGGCACGTCCTCCCTGTCAGCTCTATCTGATTTCGCCGCCGGCCTTTGTGCTGGAAGACCATGCCGCAGCGCTGGAAGCGGCGCTGGGGGCGGGCGATGTGGCGGCCTATCAGCTGCGGCTGAAGGGGGCCGATGATGCGGCGGTGCTGGCGGCGGCCGCGCGGCTGATGCCCATTTGCGCGGCGCATGATGTGGCCTTCATCCTGAATGATCGGGCGGACCTGGCGGCGCAGTGCGGCGCGGATGGCGTGCATCTGGGGCAGGGCGACGGCAGCGTGGCGGACGCCCGGCGATTGATGGGGGCGGATGCGCAGATTGGCGTGACCTGCCATGACAGCCGGCACCTGGCGATGGAAGCCGGCGAGGCCGGCGCGCATTATGTGGCGTTCGGCGCCTTTTTCGAGACCGCGACCAAGGCGGCGGATTATCGTGCGGAGCCGGATGTGCTGCGCTGGTGGACGGCGATTTCGCCGATTCCCTGCGTGGCGATTGGCGGCATCACCGCTGAGAATTGCGGGCCGCTGGTGGAAGCCGGCGCGGATTTCATCGCCGTTTCCGGCGCGGTGTGGAATGCGGCCAGCCCGGCGGACGCGGTGCGGGAACTGGTGAAAGCGATGGCAGCAGCTTAGGCTGCGGGCTTGCGTTAAGCGGGTGGCATGGGTAGAGCCGCTCGGCTCTTTCCAACCGTACAGGTGAACCTATGAAAATCAGCGGCGTGGACATTCGTCCCGGCAACATCATTGAATATGAAAACGGCATCTGGCGCGCGGTGAAGACCCAGCATACCCAGCCCGGCAAGGGCGGGGCCTATATGCAGGTCGAGATGAAGAATCTGATCGACGGGCGCAAGACCAATGTGCGGTTCCGCTCGGCGGAGACGGTGGAGCGGGTTCGCCTGGATACCAAGGATTTCCAGTATCTTTATGCGGAGGACGATAATCTCGTTTTCATGGACAAGGATAATTATGATCAGGTGACGCTGCCGCGTGACCTGCTGGGCGAAGCTGCCGCTTTCCTGCAGGACGGCATGGACGTCAGCATGGAATTATATGACGAGCGTCCGCTTTCCGTGCAACTGCCCGAAACGGTGGAGGCGACCGTGGTGGATGCCGATGCGGTGGTGAAGGGGCAGACGGCTTCCTCCTCTTATAAGCCCGCCGTGCTCGACAATGGTGTGCGGGTGATGGTGCCGCCCTTTATCGGCTCTGGCACGCGCATCGTCGTTGATGTGTATGAACAAACCTATGTGCGTCGCGCTGACTGATGAGCCAGTCTGCCATCATCACTGTCATGGAGCGCGCCTGCCGCAAGGCCGCGCCCAAGCTGCGCCGGGATTTCGGCGAGGTCGCGCAGTTGCAGGTGAGCCGCAAGGGGCCTGCCGACTTTGTGAGCCAGGCCGACAAGGCCGCCGAACGCACGCTGGTGGAGGAATTGCAGCGCGCGCGGCCCGGCTGGGGCTTTCTGCTGGAAGAAGGCGGCGAGATTCCCGGCGAGGCGCCGGACAGCCCGCGCTTCATCATCGATCCGCTGGATGGCACCACCAACTTTCTGCACGGCATCCCGCATTTCGCGATGTCGATCGGTGTGGAGCATCTGGGCACCATGATTGCCGGCATGATCTATCAGCCGCTGACGGACGAAAGCTTCTGGGCGGAGCGGGGCCGGGGTGCCTGGCTGCAGAATGCCCGGCTGCGCGTGTCTGGCCGCCGCGACATGGACGAGGCGCTGTTCGCGACCGGCATCCCGTTCAAGGGGCATGGCGACCAGCCGCAGTTTGAAGCCATTTTGAAGAATGTGATCCCGCAGGTGGCGGGCGTGCGGCGCTTTGGGGCGGCGAGCCTTGATCTGGCCTGGGTGGCCGCCGGGCGGTTTGACGGCTTCTGGGAACAGGGGCTGCATGCATGGGATGTGGCGGCCGGGATGCTGCTGGTGAAGGAAGCCGGCGGATTCGTCAGCGATTTCCGCGGTGGCGAACGCATGATCGAGCGGCGCGAAGTGATTGCGGCGAACGATGTGCTGCATTCGCGGCTGCATAAGCTGGTGGCGGAAGCCGTGCGCTGAGTCGGCTGACTGCCGGCAGCGCGCGGCAGGATACGGCAGACGGAAAAAGGCCCGACACCATCGCTGGTGCCGGGCCTTTTTCTTGCAGGTGGGCACATGATCACATGTGCCTTGCAGGTGGGCACATGATCACATGTGCCTTGCAGGTGGGCACATGATCACATGTGCCTTGCAGGTGGGCACATGATCACATGTGCCGGCCCGATCAGGCAGCCATGCGCGCCAGCGGGCGGCGGCGACGGGCAGCAGCGCCCACCAGACCGAAGCCGACGATCATCATCGCCCAGGTGGCGGCTTCCGGCACCACATTGTAGCTGATGTCGTCGATGCCCCAGGCGTCGGCATAGCCGGGGTAATTCGCCTGCGACAGATGGACGGCCGTGAAGCCGAGCGAATCAACCAGGCCGAAATAGGCCACGCCGCCGTCGGTGTTGATCGGCAGGGCGAAGGTCTGCATCGACCCGTCCAGCAGTTCGAGCGTCAGCGAAGAGGTGAAAATGTCCTGCACGCCGGTGATGTAGAAGCCGATGCTGTTGGTCGGCGCCTTGAATGTCATGGTTGCAGCCGAATTGAAGAAATCCGGGAAGCCAAGCCATTGGGTGCCGCCATCGGTCACGTTGAAGGCGTAAACCGCCGTGCCGATCTGCGTGTTGTTCACGCCGGACAGGCTGGGGCCGAAGTTCTGCGTGCTGTAGCCGATGACGATGTCGGCGAGATCGAGCGGCGAATAGAAGCCGACGGTGGCCGATTCGAAGGTTTCGGTCGTGACGCCGCCATAGGTGGCTGCGGCGGACTTGAACGCTGCCTCGGCAGCGGCCGAGTTCACATAAGCGGAACCCGGTGCAACGCCATCATCCTGACCGAGGAAGATGGTGGTAACGGCGCTGGCCGGAACAGCCGACAATGCGATGGCAGCGATTGCAGCGATGCGAAAATTGGTCATGAACGTCCCCTGTGAGAACTATATTAAACCGAGCGAGATACCC
>DITZ01000109.1:26501-26862 GCA_002422985.1 Sphingomonadales bacterium UBA6171 | reverse complement strand
TTCCGATCCTGACCTTCGTGGATGTTCCCGGCTTCCTGCCCGGCACTGCGCAGGAGCATAACGGGATTATCAAGCACGGCGCGAAACTGCTGTTCGCCTATGCCGAAGCGACCGTACCGAAGATCACCGTGATTACCCGCAAAGCCTACGGCGGTGCCTATGACGTGATGGCGTCAAAGCATTTGCGCGGCGATTTGAACTACGCCTGGCCGACCGCAGAAATTGCGGTGATGGGCGCGAAAGGTGCGGTGGAGATCATCTTCCGCGGCAAGACCCCGGAAGAAATCGCCGAGCGGACAAAGGAATACGAAGACCGCTTCGCCAACCCCTTCGTTGCCGCCAGCCGCGGGTATATCGACAA
>DITZ01000109.1:26184-26485 GCA_002422985.1 Sphingomonadales bacterium UBA6171 | reverse complement strand
CGTGGAAGAAACATGACAATATTCCACTGTGATGGATTGGTGGTTTAATTGGATGGAACGTGAAGGGCTGTTCATTAGCCGCACAGTGCTGCTGCTTGCCCCGCTAATTTTGGGATTGCAGTCAGGCATCTGGGCGGGGCGCAAGTGGCGGCCGATGGTTGGGTGGCTGGCAGGCATTTTGATCGTACTAGTTGGATTTTCGATGTTTTATCCGGTGATCGAACTCATCGATCAGCGAGGGTGCCAACTGAATCCTGATTTTGAGGATTGCTATTTATGAAACTAGGCCGTCTCAACCACA
>DITZ01000109.1:0-26130 GCA_002422985.1 Sphingomonadales bacterium UBA6171 | reverse complement strand
ATGAACGGCACGCAGATCGAGCTGATCCAACCACTGCCGGGGGATACGGCTCTGACCGGATTTCTCGCCAGGAACCCGCAGGGCGGGCAGCATCATCTGTGCTATGAAGTGCCTGATATTGATGCGGCGCGGGCGGAATTCGAAGCAATGGGTAAGCGAATCCTCGGTCCCACGCGCATCGGGGCACATGGGACGCCCATTTTCTTTGTCCATCCGGGGGACATGATGGGGCAGCTGACCGAGATTATGGAAACGCCGAAAGGTGGGCATTAACATGTTTCCCTCTCCCCGATGGGGGAGAGGATACGAAGGCTTGGCGATTTATCGCCTAGCCGGAGTTGGAGAGGGGATTGCAAGCTTTCGGGCTCTGGAACCCCTCTCCAAGCTTCGCTAGCTCCATTGGGAGCAAGCTGCGCTATCCTCTCCCCAAATGGGGAGAGGGCAAGGAGAGAAAATGGCTTACGAACACATCCTGGTCGGAACGGCGGACGATGTCACCACGATCACCCTCAACCGGCCCGACCGGCTGAACGCCTGCCCACCCGATATGGCGGTGGAAATTCGCGATGTGCTGGCCGATCCGGGCGGGGCGAGGGCGATCCTGATCACCGGTGCGGGGCGGGCGTTCTGTTCGGGGGCTGACCTGGCGGGCCGCAGTGACCAGTCGATTGGCGGCGGGCGTGGGGCCTACGACTCGCTCACCCGCAGCTATAACCCGATGATTATGGAATTTGCCCGCTGCCCGGTGCCGATTGTTACCGCGGTCAACGGCCCAGCGGCCGGGATCGGATGTTCCATCGCCCTGGCGAGCGATTTCGCCATAGCTGGCAAGAGCGCCTATTTCCTGCAGGCCTTCGTCAACATCGGCCTGGTTCCCGATGGCGGTGCCAGCTGGATGCTGCCGCGCCTCGTGGGCAAGGCCCGCGCCACCGAAATGATGCTGCTGGGCGAGAAAATTCCGGCCGACAAGGCGGCGGAATGGGGCCTGATCTACAAGAGCGTCGAAGACTCGGATTTGCTGACCGAAGCGCAGGCGCTGGCGCAGCGGCTGGCAAAGGGACCGACGTTGGCGCTCGGCGTTATGCGCCAGAACATCGCGAAAGCGCTGGAATTGGGCTATGCCGGGGCGCTGCAAAACGAAGCGGAAGGCCAGAGGAAAGCCGGTGACAGCAAGGATGCCGTCGAAGGCGCGATTTCCTTCCTGCAAAAGCGCAAGGCGGAGTTCAAGGGGGAGTGAATTCAACGATCCCCCCTTCCGTTCGTGTCGAGCGTAGTCGAGACACATGGCGCGGGGGTTCTCGACTACGCTCGAACCGAACGGATATTGTTTAGGCTATGACTGAAAAACCAACCGTTACTGACTGGCAAGCCCTCGCCGATAAAGAGGTCAAGGGTGCCGACCTGACGTGGAACACGCCGGAAGGTTTCGCCATCAAACCGCTCTACACTGCGGAAGATGCGCCGGATCCTGGCCTACCCGGCTTCGCGCCGTTCACTCGCGGTGTGAAAGCCACAATGTATGCCGGCCGCCCGTGGACGATCCGGCAATATGCGGGCTTTTCCACTGCCGAGGAATCGAACGCCTTCTACCGCCGCAATCTGGCGGCGGGGCAGAAGGGCCTGTCGGTCGCTTTCGATCTGGCCACCCACCGCGGTTACGACAGCGATCATCCCCGCGTGGTCGGCGATGTCGGCAAGGCGGGGGTTGCGATCGACACGGTCGAGGATATGCAGATCCTGTTCGACCAGATCCCGCTCGATACGATGTCCGTTTCCATGACCATGAACGGCGCGGTGATCCCGATCCTGGCGTTCTACATCGTCGCCGGCGAGGAGCAGGGCGTTGCCACGGAGCAACTTTCCGGCACCATCCAGAACGACATTTTGAAGGAGTTCATGGTCCGTAACACCTACATCTATCCGCCTGCGCCAAGTATGCGGATCGTGTCGGACATCATCACCTACACCTCGGCCCACATGCCGCAGTTCAACTCCATCTCGATCAGCGGCTATCACATGCACGAAGCCGGTGCGACGGCGGTGCAGGAGTTGGCCTTCACGATTGCCGACGGCAAGGAATACGTGAAATCGGCGATGGCCACCGGGCTGGATATCGATGCCTTCGCCGGACGGCTTTCGTTCTTCTTCGGCATCGGCATGAATTTCTTTATGGAAATCGCCAAACTGCGCGCCGCACGCACGCTGTGGTACAAGGTAATGGATGATCTGGGCGCGAAATCCGAACGATCGAAGATGCTGCGTACCCATTGCCAGACCTCCGGCGTGTCGCTGCAGGAACAGGACCCCTACAACAACGTGATCCGCACCACGGTGGAGGCCATGGCTGCGACGCTGGGCGGCACCCAGTCGCTCCACACCAACGCGCTGGACGAGGCGATTGCGCTCCCCACCGATTTCTCCGCCCGCATCGCGCGCAACACGCAGCTGGTGTTGCAGGAGGAAACCGGCATCTGCCAGGTCGTCGATCCGCTGGGCGGCAGCTATTATGTGGAGGCGCTGACGCAGGAGCTGGCCGACCGGGCGTGGGAACTGATCCGGAAGGTGGAGGGCATGGGCGGCATGACCAGGGCCGTGCTGACCGGCTGGCCCAAGGCCGAAATCGAGCGCGCCGCCGCCGGCAAGCAGGCCGGCGTCGATTCGGGCGAGACGGTGATTGTGGGCGTCAACCGCTACAAGCCGGCCAATGACGACACGCCCGAACTGCTGGAAGTGGACAATGCCGCCGTCCGCACCGCACAGATCGCGCGGCTGGCCGACATGCGTGCGCGCCGCGATGCGGGCAAGGTGACAGCGGCGCTGGACGCGCTGCGCGCGGGCGCAAAGGGCAGCGGCAATCTGCTGGCGCTGGCGGTGGATGCCGCCCGGGTGCGCTGTTCGCTGGGTGAAATCTCCGATGCGCTGGAAGATGTGTTCGGCCGCCATGTGGCCGAAGTCCACACCGTCACCGGCATCTATGGGCCGCGGCTGGCGCACGATCCGCTGGCGCAGGCGGTGATGGCCGGCATAAAAACCCTCTCCGGCCGCATGGGCCGCAAGCCGCGCGTGCTGGTGGTGAAGATGGGGCAGGATGGCCATGATCGCGGTGCCAAGGTGGTGGCAAGCGCCTACACCGATCTGGGCTTCGACGTGATGGTCGGCCCGCTGTTCCAGACGCCGGCGGAAGCCGCAGAGCTTGCCATCAGCTTCGGTGCCGATGTGGTGGGGGCCTCCAGCCTGACCGCCGGGCACAAGACATTGGTGCCGCAGCTGATCGGCGCGCTGAAGGCCGCCGGCCGTGCCGACATCCGGGTGGTGGCCGGCGGCGTCATCCCGGCCCCCGATTATGATTTTCTGCGCGCCGCCGGCGTGCAGGGCATCTTCGGCCCCGGCACCAATGTTGTGGAGGCAGCAGCCGAACTGTTGCGCCTGCTGGGCCACAACATGCCGCCGATAGGGGAGGCCGCCGAATAGGATGGGCCGTCGCCGGCAATATTGGCGGCGCTACAATCTTTCACAGTTAACAACAGCTTGTTAACTTTATCATAATGCCGAATCGGCTTAAGGGCCTGTCACCCCACAGATGACAGGATACCCGCCATAATGAAGTCCCTCTCCCTTTTCGCCTTTGCCGGTTTTGCCCTCATGGCCGTTCCGGCCGCGGCCGCCGTCACCCCGATCGCCGATCTCTACAACAGCGGCGTCAACGCCGCCGGCACCGCACTGGCGGCCGGCAATGTCGTTGACGCGCACTGGACGCTAGCCGGCGGCACCGCCTGGAATTCCTCCAGCATCAACGGCGCCTGGCTTGGCAGCAACGCCACGTCGCGCTGGCTGACGCCCGGCAGCAACGGCAACGCCAGCTATGACGGCTCGGCGGATGGCTATTACGACTATTCGCTGAACTTCGACCTCAGCGGCTTTTCGGCCGGCACGGCGGCGTTCGCCGGCCGTTTCGCCGCCGACAATGCCGTCACCGGCATCGCGCTGAACGGCACGCAGATCGCCCAGGGCGGCGCTGGCAGCTTCAACGCCTGGACGAGCTTTGCTTCCACCGGCGGCACCTTCCTGTCGGGCCTCAACACGCTGACCTTCACGGTGAAGAATGTGCAGCAATCATCGGGCAACCCCACGGGCCTGCGCGTCGAGTTTCTGGAAAGCGCCATCTCCTCGGTGCCGGAACCGGCCAGCTGGGCGATGCTGATCGCCGGCTTCGGCATGGTCGGCTTCGCGTCGCGCCGCCGTCGCGCCGATTTCAAGCGCGCCATAGCCTGAACAGAATCAGGGTCGGAAACCTTGGGGGCGGCTCGGGAAACCGGGCCGCCCTTTTGCTGTGGGTGGGGATGCCTTAAGATACAATCAACCCTGATTGGTTCGTCGCCCCGTGCTTGACACGGGGCCTGGCTTCTTTTCCGCTGGCTCGGCAGCAGAAAGCCTCGCCCCGTGTCAAGCACGGGGTGACGAAGGTTGCGCAGGCGGACATCGTCAGCCGCTAAAACTGCCGGCGCGCCCGCACCATCCACGCGCGCGGCGCGGTTAGCGTCGACAGCCCCAGCGCGCTCGCCTCCACCGACACCCGATCGAGGCAGTTGGAACATTCCAGCGCCAACAGCCAATTGTCGTCGTCCGTCCGCACCGCAATCGCCGCCTTCACCAGCAGCAGCGAGGCCGCATAAGAGCCGCTGATCAAATCCCCGGCATAAGGATTGGCAGGATAGCCGCCCGCCGCCCCGGTCCACAGCGTGGCATTGGCGGATGTGGTTTCCATCGCGCTGCGCCAGCTGACATCAACGCTGGGCACCACAAGGATGCCGGCTTTCGGCACGGGAATATCCCAGCTGCCGCCCAGCGCCAGCGTCCAGTCCGGCGCAAAGGCGGGCTTGGCGATGCTGCCGTCAGCCGTGATGATGCCGCTGGCGCAGGCGGCTGCATTGGTGGCGGCGGGCGACAGCGGAATGCGCCCGGCGGCCAGTTGCGCCGCACAGTCCGCCTGCTGCCGCAGCGCTGCCTCCCCGGCGCGGAAACGCGCGGATTGCCAGCCCAGATTGAGCCACAGATTCAGCCCCGCCACCGGGCTGCCGCCCACTTCCACTTCCAGCCCATGGTTGCGGAAATCCGCCGGATTGCCGATGCTTTCGCCGGAAAGGGCAGCAATGCTCCCCACCTGCACATCCTGCCCGCGTATCACAAAGCCGGTCAGGTTCAGCCGCAGCAAATCCCCCATCCAGCGGCCGGAGAGGCCGGCGTCATAGGTCCAGCTGCTTTCCGGTGCAAAGGCCTGCACCGCGTCGCGACGCAGCGCCCGCCCGCTCCAGCCAGCGGGGCGGAAGCCGCGCGCGGCACCGGCATGCAGCGACACCGTGTCCGACAGCAGGAAGCTGACGGCGGCCTGCGGCAGCCATTCGCCGGTGCTGAAGCGCGGCAGGCTGATATTGCCGATGCAGCCGTCGGGCAGCGGCGTCGCCGTGCAGCCGGCGCGCTGATCGCTCAGGGCAAAGCGCCCCTTCACATGCGCATAGCGCAGCCCGGCGGAGAGGTGGAACCGGTCCGACAATGCTATGTCCAGCGTGCCGAAGCCGGCAAATTCGCTGGCGGATTCCACCAGCAGCCGGTCTGCCAGCAGCAGCGGCTGGCCACTCGCGCTGCCGGTTTCCAGCGTGCGCAGGTCTGCCAGATCCTGCCGCTGCTGCGTGTCGCGCGCTGTGCCGCCCACCACATAGGTAAAGCCGTCCCACAGCTGGCCGGACAGCCGCACATCCTGCGAAAAGCGCCGATCGCGCGTGTCGCCGATAATCGCATGGCCGCCGTTCACAAAACCCCGCACCACCGGCTCCGGCACCGCCACATCCGGCAGGCCGCGCCCGTCCGCCAGGTCCAGCGCATAGCGCTGCCGCGTTTCCACATGGCCGGTCAGCAGGTCCAGCCGGTGATATTCGCCCTCAAAGGCCAGCGCAGAGGTGAGCAGCGTCGTTTCGCTGCGGCTCCCCAGCCGCTCCCCCGCCTTGCGGCCGGCGATGGCCAGATCATATTGCGCCGCGCCGCCGGGCCGGCGCGCCCTTGTCATGCCGGTGGACAGGCTGCGCCCGTCGCAGCTGTCGCCATCGCACGGGAAATCCGGCATATTCTCGCCGCGCACTTCCAGATAGGCGGCGGCCACCTGCCAGCTCAGCCGCTCCAGCGGGCGGATATGGGCGGCAAAGCGCAGCCCCGCCCGGCCGGTTTCATTCGCCCGCTCGCCCGTCAGGCTGTTGCTCACCCGGCCGTCATCATCCATCCAGAAGGCCGACAGGCGGAAGCCGATCATGTCCGACATCGGCAGGCTGACCCCGCCGCGCACCAGCCAGCTGCGATCCGCGCCATAGCCCAGCTCGACCCGGCCCGACACATTTTCCGCGGGCGCGGGCGACGTCAGCCGGATCGCGCCCGCCAGCGCCGACGGCCCGCCCGTCTGCCCCTGGGGCCCGCGCGCCACATCGATCTGCACCCCGTCGAACAGCCCGATGTCGTTGGCGCCGGCCGGTATCTCCACACCATCAATGATGGTGGCAACGCCCTGCTGCCCGCGCACTGTCCAGCCGACGCTGCTGCCGCTGCCGATGCTGCGCGTGCCCACGAGGTTGGGCAACTGCCCGGCCAGCCCGGCCAGCGTGTCGATGCGCCGGCCCTCCAGCATCGCCGGCGTGTAGCGGGTGACGCTCCCCATCGGTTCTGGCCCCATCGGTTCGGGCCCCATCGGCCCGGGGCCGGTCAGTTGGGGGCCGGTCAGGGCAGGGCCGGTCAGTTGGGGGCCGGCGGCATCAGGGGCCCCGGCCAGGGCGGCGGTCGCAGCAAACAGGGCGGCGGTTCCGGCAATGATGGGCTTCACAGGCACAAACTCCGGCTGGGCAAACATATAGGCTGGCCATGCGGCGGCACGGGGGTGATAGGCAAGCTGATTGTGCGCCATGCGGCCATGTGGCAGGGACTTTATCGCCCATGACCCCGCCCCATGCCCCTTTTGTCGCGCTGCATGTGGCCGTGATCGCAGTGTGGCTGATGGCGCTGTTCTGGCGGCGGGCGCGGCGGCTGGCGCTGCCGGCGATGGCGCTCAGCCTGCCGCTTTCGCTTACCGTGCTGAAAGTCGGCCCCTGGTGGCCGGACATGGCAGAATGGATGCTGAGCGGTGCCTTTCTGGCCGGCGGGGCGCTGCTGCTGCCCCGGCTGCGCGAACCGGCGCTGTTCTTCGCCGCCAGCTGCACGCTGCTGTTGGGCGGCATGAGCCTCGCCAATGGTGCGCCGCTGGCGCACGACCCGGCCATCAAGCTGGCGTTGCTGGGCCTTGCCTTTCTGGTGATGGCCGTCGCATCGCTGCTCAACCGCGCGGCCCCGCGCTGGCTGGTCGCCCTGCCGCTGCTGGCGGCCTTTGCCCTGTCGCTTGTGCGGCTCCTATCCCTTCCTGGGATCGCGTGACAGCGCGCGCAGCTGATAGCCCATCGGCGGCAGCGGCGCGTTATGGCGGCGGGAAAGACTGTCCGGCCCGGCATCCCTGTCCTTCCGGCGGCCGTTGAACAGGCTGCCTTCCGGGCGGGTGTGATAGCCTTCCTGCGGCCAGCGGATGAGCGGCGTGGCGGCGAAATCGCGGGCGAATTCGGCCAGCTTGCCCGCCTGTTCCTGTGCCCAGTCCCGCGCATCATTGGCACCCCAGTCATAGCCGGCGGGTTTGTCCGATTCGGCCAGGATGGTGGGATAATCCGGTTGGTGCGGCTGCTGGTCGCGCCAGCCGGCGTCAAAGCGCACCAGCAGCGCCTCCATGCCCGCCAGGGTGGAGCGCAGCCGCAGCCAGCGATGATTGGCCCAGTTCATCTTCGGCGCCTGCGCGTCACCCCCGCCATCGGGATGAAAACGCTGCAACAGCCGCTCGCCGGCCGCCTTGCCATAATCATCCAACTGCGCGATCACCTTGTCGTCCATGTCCAGGTTCAGCCCGCCCTCGGCCGCCGGGTTCAGCAGCACGGTGGCGATGCGGTCGCGCTGGCCCGGCACCGTTTGCAGCTCATTCTCCTGCGCGTTGCGCGCGGTGGAGACGATGGCGCCAAGGAAGGCACCGATGCCGCCGATCTCGCCCTGATGCCGGGCGCGCACAAAGTCGCTATTGTCTCCGGGCATGGCGATGCGGTGATTCGGGTTATCGTCCGGCCCCAGATCGGCGAGATTGATGCAGAAGGTCGGCCAGTTGGGCAGCGGCGCGTCAAAGGCGGTGACGGGAAAGTTCGACGTGATGCCGCCATCGGAAAACCAGCAGGGCCGCAGCTTGCTGAGCGCGCGGGCCCGTTCCTTTGCGCTGTCCTTCGCGTCCGCCTCCCAGCGGCACGTCTCATAAAAGCGGATGGCCGACACCAGCCCCGGAAAGCTCAGAGACATGCGCACGCCCAGCATCACCGGCAGTTTTCGCGCCGGGGGCAGGCGGTGATAGATTTCGCCGTCCACCGCCAGCTGCTCAAGGGGGTCGGCACTGTTCACCATCCAGGCCAGCACCGTGGGCGGCAGCACCGGCTTCAGATCGGCCTCGCGGAAATAGAGGTAGGATTGCACCCGCTCCAGAAACGGGAACTGGTGCGGCAGTTGCTGCGACAGGTTGGTGGTGGTGAGGATCAGGTCGATGCGACGGTTCGGCGTCCAGGGGCCGCGATCCGGCTCCCCGCCCCACAGATGCGCCATGGTGAGCGGCTCGGCAGACGGCAGATTGGCGGCCTGTTGAATCAGGCCGTGCAGCCAGTCGGAAAGATGGCCGCGCGCCACCATCTCTTCCAGCCTGGTTTCCGCCGTCAGCGCCGGATTGACACCCGCGCCCAGGCCGAAGCCATTGGCCTTGAAAATCTCGCCCGCCTCGCCGGCCATTGTCGCCAGCCCCTGCCCGTCCACCGCCAGCAGCGCGGTGAAGATCAGCAGCGCCAGCGCCGTGCCGATGATGGCAAGAAACAGGATGGCAATCGCCATGCCCGCCGGGCCGCTGAACCAGTGGGCGATGCCGTTGAAGCCCAGCAGCAGCAGGAAAGCCGCGCCAAAGCCGCCGGCCAGCGCCAGCCCTGCGCGGCGGCGCACATGCGGGCCGACCATCGCCCACAGGGCAGCCGGCAGCGACCGGCCGGCGTCGGTGCCCGCCTTCAGCGCCAGTGCCAGCGACAGGATCGGTGCCAGCCTGGGGTGCGGGGTGAACAGCCGGCGCAGGCCGCTCTGTTCGCCCGCGCCCGGATCGCCCGTGCTCCTGCCGCCCAACTGGCCGGGAATGGCGGGGATCAGCGTGTCGAACACATCCGGCCTGCCATTGTTGCGGCCAAATTGCGCGGCCGCCGTGATGCCGGCCGCGATCGCCCCGGCCGACGCGCCGCCGATGTTGCGGAAATCATAATGGCGCGCCAGCGTGCTGATCGCACCCGGATAGACCAGCCCGGAGGTGATGCCCCCGCGCATGATGATGTCACACCCAAGTCGTTCGGCGAGTCGTTCAGTCATCCGGGCAGCCCTCCGCTGACGAACCTAGCGTCCGTTAACGAATGGGAACAGCCCCGAAAGGTCAGACGGGCCCGAAAGGTCAGACGGGTTTGGGTGCCATGATCATCAGCATCTGCCGGCCTTCCATGCGCGGCAGCTGTTCGATCTTCGCATAGTCCACACTGTCGTCGCGCACGCGCTCCAGCAGCTTCAGGCCCAGCTGGCCATGCGCCAGCTCCCGGCCACGGAAGCGCAGCGTCAGCTTGACCTTGTCGCCTTCCTCGATGAATTTCTTCACCGATTTCATCTTCGTCTCATAATCATGATCGTCGATGTTGGGGCGCATCTTGATCTCCTTGATCTCCTGCACCTTCTGGCTCTTGCGCGCGGCAGCCGCCTTCTTCTGCGTCTCATATTTGAACTTGCCCACGTCCAGATATTTGCACACGGGCGGGTCGGCGTTCGGGCTTACTTCCACAAGATCCAGCCCCACCTCCTGCGCCATGGCAAAGGCTTCGCGGGTGTACATCACCCCAAGATTTTCGCCATTTTCGTCAATCACGCGCACCTTGGGCACGGTGATGAATTCATTGTAGCGCGGGCCATTCAGTGGTTGTGGGGTCGGCCCGATCGGGCGCCTGATCATCGGCGGTCTTATGGTCGTCGCTCCTTTGGCGGTTTCATTCCCGCGCCAGATAATGGATTTCGCGCCAAAACGAAAGGGCGGGGCATCATTGTGCCGGCAGCGGGATAAATTCCTGCTCCTGCGGCACCGGGCCAAAGGGCGGGCCGAAGGGATCCGCGCCCCAGGCGGCCTTTGCCGCATCGATGCGCGCCTGATCAGAGGCGACCAGATTCCACCACAGCAGCCGCGGCCCGTCCATCGGCGCACCGCCACACAGAATCGCGTGCAGCTCCGTCTGCGCCCGCAGCGTCAGCGCATCGCCATCGGCCAGCACCTGCATCACACCCGCGCTCGCCGGAAGCCCGTCCACCGTCGCGGCGCCCGACACGATATAAAGCGCCCGCTCCCCCCAGGCCGGGTCCAGCAGGATGTCGCTGCCCGCCGGCATGCGGATTTCCGCATAGATGATCGGGTGCGGAAACTGCACCGGCGAGGTGGCACCCCACATCCGGCCGGCGATGATGCGCGCATGGCCGCCGCCGGGCAGGTCCACGCGCGGAATGGTGGCGGCCGGATGGTGCACGAAAGCCGGCGGGCAGTCTTCGTCGCCCAGCGGCAGTGCCACCCAGGTCTGGATGCCATGGATGCGGTGGCCGCTGGCGCGCAGCTCCGGCGGCGTGCGTTCGGAATGGGCAATGCCGCGCCCTGCCGTCATCCAGTTCACCGCACCGGGGCCGATGTCCTGCACCGTGCCCAGGCTGTCGCGGTGACGGAAGCGGCCTTCGAACAGATAGGTGACGGTGGAAAGCCCGATATGCGGGTGCGGCCGCACATCGATGCCATCGCCGGGCGCGAAGGCCGCCGGCCCCAGATGATCGAAAAAGATGAACGGCCCCACCATGCGCCGCGCATGGTGGGGCAGGATGCGGCGCACGGAAAAACCGCCAAGGTCGCGCGGCCTGCCGTCGATGGACAATATGATCGGGCTGGTCATCGGGCACTTTCTGGCAGCGGCGGGTGGCCAGCAAAGCATAGTGGCGCCCGAAGTCCAAGACATGACAGGCAATTGAACGGGGGGCATTGACGCCACGGCAAGCGCGGCTAGCCTCGCGCGCATGACGACGCTGCTCCTGTGGCTCGCTGCCGGCTATCTTCTCGGCAGCATACCGTTCGGCCTGATCCTCACCTTCGCCAGCGGAGGCGGCGACGTGCGCGCCATCGGATCGGGCAATATCGGTGCCACCAATGTGCTGCGCACCGGCCGCAAGGGCGTGGCCGCCGCCACGCTGCTGCTGGATGCGGGCAAGGGCTTCCTTGCCGTGTGGCTGGCCGCGCGCCATGGGCCGGCATATGCCCCGCTGCTGGCGGCGGCCGGTGCCTTTGCCGGCCATCTGCACCCCGTCTGGCTGAAGTTCCGGGGCGGCAAGGGCGTGGCGACGCTGCTGGGCATATCGGCCGCCTTCAGCTGGTGGGCCGGCCTTGGCTTTGCGCTGGCCTGGGCGGGCGTGGCGCTCATCACGCGCATCTCGTCGGCCGGTGGCATGGCGGCGGGCTTTGCATCCGCCATCACCCTGTATTTTCTGGGGTTTGTGCCGGCTTCGGCCATGGTTGCGCTGCTGGCGATCTGGATATTATGGACGCACCGCGCCAATATCGCCCGGCTGCGCGCCGGGACGGAACCGCGCATCGGCCGGTCGGGCGGCGACGCATGACGCCCGCCGAACAGCTGGCGGCGCTGCGCCTTATCCGCACCGATTCGGTCGGCCCGGTGGGCTTCCGCCACCTGTTGCGCCGCTTTGGCAGCGCCGCCGCCGCCGTGGAGGCCCTGCCCGACATCGCCCGCCGGAACAGCGCGGCGCTGACCCCTTTCCCCCGCGACGCGGCCGAGGCCGAGATGGAGCAGGTGGCCGCCCTTGGCGCGCGGCACCTGCACCTGGCGCAAGCGGCCTATCCCGCCCAGCTGGCCGCAACGCCGGATGCGCCACCGGTGCTGATCGTGAAGGGCGACATGGCGCTGGCGGGCCGGCCGATGGTCGCCATGGTCGGCGCGCGCAATGCCAGCGCCGCGGGGCGCACGCTGGCGCGCGGCATCGCGCAGGATCTGGGCGCGGCGGGCTTTGTCATCGTATCGGGCATGGCGCGCGGCATCGATGCGGCAGCGCATGAAGGCGCACTGCCCAGCGGCACGATCGCCTGCATCGCCGGCGGCATCGACATCGCCTATCCGCCGGAAAATCACGCCTTGCAGCAGGCGGTGGGCGAAACCGGGCTGCTGCTGGCCGAACAGCCGCCCGGCATCGAGCCGCAGGCCCGGCATTTCCCGCGCCGCAACCGGCTGATCGTGGGTCTGGCCGAAGGCGTGCTGGTGGTGGAGGCCGCCGCCGGTTCCGGCAGCCTGATTTCCGCGCGTCTGGCCGGAGACTATGGCCGCGAGGTGATGGCCGTGCCCGGCCACCCGGCCGATCCGCGCAGCCATGGCGGCAACCGGCTGCTGCGCGACGGCGCGGCGCTGGTGGAAAATGCCGCCGATGTGCTCGCCGTGCTCCGCCCCTTCGCCAGCCTTCCCGTCGCCGCGCCGCTGCGCGAACCGGTGCTGCCGCTGCTGCCCGACACCCCGGCCAATGATCTGATGCTGTTCGAACTGCTGGGCGCACCGGTTGCAGTTGACGAGCTGGTGCGCCAGTCGGGCCTTTCCGCCGCGATGGTGATGTCCATGCTTGCGGACATGGAACTGGATGGCAGAATCGCGCGTCACGCGGGCGGGCGTGTCTCGCGGGCGTAATCACCAGGCGGCAAAGGCCGCCACAAATGACCAGGCGGCATGGGCCGCTGCAAATGACCGGGCGGCAGGAGCCGCCACAAATGACCAGGCGGCAGGAGCCGCCACAAATGAAGGGCTGAACATGGATCTCGTCATCGTCGAATCGCCGGCCAAGGCGAAGACGATCGAAAAATATCTCGGGTCCGGCGTGCGCGTGCTCGCAAGCTATGGCCATGTGCGCGATCTGCCGGCGAAAGACGGCAGCGTGGACCCGGACGATGGCTTTGCCATGCGCTGGGAAGTCTCCGACGGCCGCTCGCGCGAGCAGGTGAAGGCCATCGTCGCGGCCGCCAGAAGCGCGGACCGGGTGATTCTGGCGACCGACCCCGACCGCGAGGGCGAGGCGATCAGCTGGCACCTGGCGGAGCTTTTGACAGCGAAAAAGGCGGTGCCGGGCGGCGGCCTGTCGCGCATCACCTTCAACGCGGTCACCAAAGACGCCGTGGAAGCCGCGATGGCGGCCCCCCGCCAGGTCGATCAGGCGCTGGTGGATGCCTATCTGGCGCGCCGGGCGCTGGATTATCTGGTGGGCTTCACCCTTTCCCCCGTGTTGTGGCGCAAGCTGCCGGGCGCCAAAAGCGCCGGGCGGGTGCAGTCCGTCTCCCTGCGGCTGATTGTGGAGCGCGAACGCGAAATCGAGGCCTTCGTGCCACGCGAATATTGGACGGTGGATGCCGCCATGGAAACCGCCGCCGGCGTGGGTTTCCCGGCCCGGCTGACGCTGCTGGATGGCCGGAAGCTCGACAAATTCGCGCTGGCAACCGAAGCGCAGGCCGAAGCCGCCCGCGCCCGCGTGGCGCAATCGGCCTTCACGGTTGCCGCCGTGGAGGTGAAGGACGCGGTGCGCAACCCCGCCCCGCCCTTCACCACCTCCACCCTGCAACAAGAGGCCGCGCGCAAACTGGGCATGGGTGCCAAAACGGCGATGGACGTGGCGCAGCGGCTCTATGAGTCCGGCCACATCAGCTATATGCGCACCGACGGCGTTTCGATGGACGGCAGCGCGATTGCCGCCGCCCGCGCCGTGGCCGCCGATCAGTTCGGCGCCGATCATGTGCCCGCCGCCCCGCGCAAATATTCCGCCAAGGCGAAAAATGCGCAGGAAGCGCATGAAGGCATCCGCCCCACCAATTTTTCCGCGCGCGCGCAACAGCTTGGCCTCGACGGCGAACAGGCGCGGCTCTATGATCTGGTGTGGAAGCGCGCGGTCGCCAGCCAGATGGCCTCGGCCCGGCTGGAACGCACGGCGATCGATCTCCTGTCGGCCGACGGCAGCGTCGGCCTGCGCGCCACCGGCACCGTGATCGCCTTTGCGGGCTTCCTCGCGCTTTATGCCGAAGGCGCGGACGACAGCGAGGATGAGGATGGCGCACGGCTGCCAAAGCTCGCGGCGGGCGAACAGCCGGCGCTGAAAGAGGCGCTGAAGGCGCAGCATTTCACCCAGCCGCCGCCGCGCTATTCAGAGGCCAGCCTGGTGAAGCGGATGGAGGAGCTGGGCATCGGCCGGCCATCCACCTATGCCTCCATCATCGAGGTGCTGAAGGCGCGCGACTATGTGCGGCTGGAGCAGAAGCGCTTCCGCCCGGAGGATAAGGGCCGGCTCGTGACCGCCTTCCTCGAACGCTTTTTCACCCGCTATGTCGATTATGGCTTCACCGCCGGGCTGGAAGAGGATCTGGACCGGATTTCCGCGGGTGAACGCGAATATCAGGAGGTGCTGCGCGCCTTCTGGGAGGATTTCCAGCCGCGCACCGCCGATGTGCTCGAACAAAAGCCCTGGGATGTGGACAAGGCGCTGGACGAGCATCTGGCCGCCCATCTGTTCCCCGATCGCGGCGACGGGGTGGACCCGCGCGCCTGCCCGTCCTGCGATGGCGGCCGGCTGGCGCTCAGGGTCGGCCGCTTCGGGCCGTTCATCTCCTGCTCCAACTATCCGGAATGCAAATATCGCCGGGCCTTTGCCGGCGAAGGCGAGGATGCCGGCCCGCAGACACTGGGCGATGACCCCGCCACCGGCCTGCCCGTGGAGGTGAAAAGCGGGCGCTTCGGCCGCTATATCCAGTCCGGCGAGAAGCGCAGCTCCATCCCCAAGACGTTCGAGCCGATCGGGCTGGAGCGCGCGTTGATGCTGCTGACCCTGCCGCGCGAGTTGGGGCCACACCCGGAAACCGGCCTGCCCATCGTCGCCAATCTGGGCCGCTATGGCCCCTATCTGCTGCATGACGGGAAATATGCCAATCTGAAGGAGGCCGAAGATCTGTTCGGGATCGGCATGAATGCCGCGGTCGTGAAGCTTGCGGAGCCGAAATTCGGGCGCGCGCGCGCCAGTGTCGAGCCGCTCGCCATGCTGGGGGCGAACCCGGATGGTGCCGAGGTGAAGGTGATGGCCGGGCGCTTCGGCCCCTATGTCACCGATGGCAGCGTCAATGCGACCCTTCCCAAGGCGGTGGACCCCGCCGCGCTGACGCTGGATGAGGCGCTGGTGCTGCTGGCGGAAAAGGCCGCCAAAGGCCCGGCGAAGGGCAAAAAGAAGGCCGCAAAGAAGCCGGCCGCGAACAAGCCGCCAACCAAGAAAGCGGTGGCCAAGAAAGCGGTGGCCGAAAAGCCGGCCGCCAAAAAAACCGCCAAAAAGGCCGCCCTTTGAGCCTGCCCGACCGCGACGCCATCCTGGCCTTCATCCGGCAGACACCCGGCGCGGTCGGCAAGCGGGAGCTTGCCCGCGCCTTCAGCCTGCACGGCGAGGAGCGGGACGCGCTGAAGGCGCTGCTGCGCGAGATGGAGGAGGAGGGCCTGCTTTCCGGCGGCCCCGGCCGGTCGCTCAGCCGCGCCGGGCATCTGCCGCATGTGGCGATGCTGGTGGTGCTGGAAGCGGTGGGCAGCCGCGTGGTGGCAGAGCCGGAGCGGTGGGACGACGCCGATGGCCCGAAGCCGCGCGTCGCCATTGCCATGGCGGGCGGCGGGCGCGGACGCGCCGGCCCGCCGGTGAAGGTGGAATCGGGCGACCGCATCCTCACCCGCATTTCGGGCGAGCATCCGAAATATCTGGGCAGCATCATCAAGCGGCTGGGGCGCGGCCATGCCAGGCTGATGGGCGTGGTGCAGCAGGATGCCCGCGAAGGGCTGATGCTGGTGCCGGTGGACAAGCGCGAGCGCCGCCGCTGGCCGCTGCACCATGCCAGCGACGTTCCCGTGGGCGAACTGGTGCGCGCCGAGCTGAAGGGCAGCGGCGCGCGCACCCATGCCGTGGTGCTGGAGCGGCTGGGCAGCCCGATGCACGCCAAAAGCCTGTCGGCCATCGCCATCGCCGCCAAGGGCATTCCGGACGAATTTCCCGATGGCGTGGAGGAAGAAGCGGTCGCCGTCAGCACCGCACCGTTGAGCGCAAGGCAGGACTGGACCCACATCCCCTTCATCTGCATCGATCCGGTGGATGCGCGCGACCATGATGATGCCGTCTGGGCCGAAGCGCTGGCCGACGGCAGCTTCCGCCTCATCGTCGCCATCGCCGACGTCAGCGCCTATGTCCGCCCCGGCAGCGCGCTGGACCGCAGCGCCTTTGATCGCGGCAACAGCGTCTATTTCCCCGATCAGGTGGTGCCGATGCTGCCGCACAGCCTGTCATCCGGCGCGTGCAGCCTGAAGGCCGGCGCCGACAAGGCCGTGCTCGCCTGCGTGATGGACGTGGCGGCCGATGGCAGCATCAGGCGGCACAGCTTCCACCGCGCCCGCGTCCGCATCGCGGAAAATCTCGCCTACGAGGCCGCACAGGCCATGGCGGACGCCGGCGAAGGCCCGATATGGGCCAATATGCTCGCGCCGCTCTGGGCCTGCTGGAGTGCGCTGAAGCGCGCGCGCGCCAAACGCGCGCCGCTGGCGCTGGACCTGCCGGAACGGCGCGTGGTGCTGGACGACAAGGGCGATGTGCTGGGCGTGGCGGTGCGCGAGCGGCTGGACGCGCATATGCTGATCGAGGATATGATGATCGCCGCCAATGTGACGGCCGCCGCAGCATTGGAGGCAGGGAAAGCCCCGGTGATGTACCGCTGTCACGAGGCACCGGGCCGGGAAAAACTCTCCAGCCTCAAGGATTATCTCGCCACCATGGGCATCCCCTTTGCGCTGGGGCAGGTGATAACGCCCGCCACCTTCAACCGGGTGATCGCCCTGTCGGCGGATCGCACCGAACTGCCGGAAATCATGGAAGCCGTGCTGCGCGCGCAGACCCAAGCCTATTATGCCCCGCGCAACACCGGTCATTTCGGCCTGTCGCTCGCCAGCTACGCGCATTTCACTTCGCCCATCCGCCGCTATGCCGACATCTGCGTGCACCGCGCGCTGGTAAGCGCCTGTAAGCTGGGCGAAGGCGGGCTGCCGGATGGTGCCGACAGCCGCTTCGCCGCGATCGGCGAACATATCAGCTTCACCGAACGGCGCGCGATGGAGGCCGAGCGCGAGACGCTGGACCGCTATGTCGCCCGCCATCTGGCGGCGCAGGTGGGGCAGATCTTGCGCGCGCGCATCTCCGGCGTGCAGGCGTTCGGCTTTTTCGCCACCGTGGACGGCATCGGCGGCGACGGGCTGGTGCCCGTCAGCGCGCTGGGCGAGGAGCGTTTCCGCTTCGACGAAGCCGGGCGCTTCCTGGAGGGTGTGGAGACCGCCACCCGCTATGCCGTGGGCCAGCGGCTGGAACTGCGGCTGGAGGATGCGGAACCCGTCACCGGCTCGCTGCGCTTTTCCATTCCGGGCGTGGCGGGCGTGGGCGCCCGGCCGCGTTTCCGCCGTGACGGCCAGCGCGACGGCCAGCGCGACGGCAAGGCCGGGCCGGGGCGGAGCGGTCCGGGGCGCGGTGGCCCGCCGCCGGGCGTGCGCCGGGGCCGCCGCTCTTGACTTTGCGCGCGATTCGGCCCTAAAGCCGCGCCTCTTTCCAGGGCTGGCCCTTCGCCGGCCCCTTTTGCTGTTTTCGAGGATGCCATGGCCAAGCCAACCGTTGTCAAGATCAAGCTGGTGAGCACGGCCGACACCGGCTATTATTATGTCACCAAGAAAAACCCGCGCACCAAGACCGAGAAGCTGAGCTTCCGCAAATATGACCCGGTCGTGCGCAAGCATGTGGAATTCAAGGAAGCCAAAATCAAATAAGCCGGCCGCCGGCATTGTCGCGCCAGCCAGCCTTGAAACCATGCGGGCCTGAAGTGCGACGGGCCTGAAACCCGACCATCCTGAATCCCGACCATCCTGAAACGCTGCATGGCCCGGCCACCCGCCGGGCCTTTTCGCATGTCCGGAACCCCTCTATGGGGATGACATGGACCCGACCACCGCCCTCCAGGCCCTTGTCATCATCATCGGCGAGGATGATCTGCGCGACCGTTTCATGGCGCTGACCGGCCTTGATGCCGCAACGCTGCGCGCCCGCGCCGGCCAGCCGGACATGACGCTCGCCATCAGCGATTTCCTCGCCGGCAACGAACGCGACCTGCTGCGCGTGGCGACAGCGCTGGCCATTCCGCCGGAAAAGCTGCTGTGAAGCCGATCCTCATCCTCGATTGCGACGAGGTGATCCTGGAATTCGCCCGCCCCTTCGCGCAATGGCTGCACGATGCGCGCAACGTGTCGCTCCGCTTCGACAGTTTCGCGCTGATGGGCAATATGCGCCACATCAGCAGCGGCGAACTGGTGCAGCCGGAAGATTTCCCCGCGCTCATCGACGGCTTCTTCGCCGAGGGCCAGCGGCTGCAACAGCCCGCCGCCGACGCCGTCGCGGCGCTCACCCGCCTGCGCGGCTCGATGGATCTGGTCGTCCTCACCAATATCCCGGAAAACTGGCGCGATATTCGCGTGCAGCACCTGCGCGACCTTGGCCTGGATCTGCCCGTTCACGCAAATGACGGGCCAAAGGGCCGCATGGTGCGCGATCTGGCCGCAGGCCGCACCGCCGTGTTCGTCGATGATCTGCCGCCGCATCACAGCAGCGCCCTGAAACATGCCCCGCATGTCGGCCGGCTGCATATGGTGGCCGATGCCACGCTCAGGGGCTTGATTCCGGCCGCGCCGGATGCCCATGCACGGATTGACACCTGGGCGCAGGCCGCCCCCTGGATCGAACAATGGATGGAGCAGCAATGATAATGACTGTCGAACAAAAGCTGGCGGACCTTGGCCTCACCCTGCCGGAAGCCGCCGCCCCCGTTGCCTCCTATGTGCCGGTGGTGATCGCCAATGGCATGGCGCATGTCTCCGGCCAGATCAGCTTCGCGGCCGACGGCAGCCTCATCAAGGGCCGGCTGGGTGCCGACATGGACCTGGCAGCCGGGCAGGCCGCCGCCGGGCGCTGCGCCCTGATGGTGCTGGCGCAGCTCCGCGCCGCGCTGGGCAGCCTCGATCGGGTGCAGCAGATCGTGAAGCTGGGCGTGTTCGTGCAATGCACCCCCGATTTCACCGCCCAGCCCGAAGTGGCGAACGGTGCCAGCGATCTGATGGTCAGGCTGTTTGGCTTAGCCGGCAAACATGCCCGCGCCGCCGTCGGCGTGCCGGCCCTGCCGCGCGGTGTCGCGGTGGAGGTGGACGCGGTGGTCGCCATCCGATGAGCCGCCCGGCGTCGCGAATCGTTTCGCGCGCGGGCGACATCGACGCGGCAGACTGGGCGCGGCTGGAAACCAGCGGCAATCCTTTCGCGCGGCGGGATTTCTTCACCGCGCTCGAGGATTCCGGCAGCGCCGCCGCCTCATCCGGCTGGCAGCCGGCGCATATCCTGGCCGATGGCGCGGATGGCCGGCCTGCCGCCATCCTGCCCGGCTATGTAAAGGGCCACAGCCAGGGCGAATATGTGTTCGATCATGGCTGGGCCGACGCCTGGACCCGCGCCGGTCAGGCCTATTATCCCAAGCTGCAACATGCGACGCCCTTCACACCCGCCACCGCGCCGCGCCTGCTGGGCACCGACGCCGACGCCCGCGCCCGGCTGGTGGCAGCGAGCGAGGCGGTGGTGCGGCAGAACGGACTTTCATCAGCACATGCGACGTTCCTTGATGAAAATGACGCCGAAACCTTCGCCGCGGCCGGCTGGCTCCCCCGCCGCGATGTGCAGTTCCACTGGCAGAACCGCGGATATGCGGGCTTCAACGATTTCCTCGGCCAACTCTCCTCCCGCAAGCGCAAGACGCTAAGGCGCGAACGCGAACAGGCGCTGGCCGCCATCGACGGCATCGACTGGCTGACCGGCAGCGATCTGACCGAAGCCGTCTGGGACAGTTTCTTCGCTTTCTATCAGGACACCGGCAGCCGCAAATGGGGCCGCCCCTATCTCAGCCGCCGCTTCTTCTCGCTGGTGGGCGAGCGCATGGGCGACCAGATATTGCTGGTGATGGCCCGGCGCAACGGTCGCCATGTGGCCGGCGCGCTCAATTTCTACGGGCCGGACGCCATCTATGGCCGCCAGTGGGGCGCGGTGGAGGACATCCCCTTCCTGCATTTCGAGCTTTGCTATCATCAGGCGATAGATTTCGCCTGCCAGCACCGCCTGTCCCGCGTGGAAGCCGGCGCGCAGGGGCCGCACAAGGTGGCGCGCGGCTATGAACCAAGCCTCACCCGATCGGCCCATTTCATCGCCAACCCCGGTTTCCGATCCGCCGTCGCCGATTTCCTCGCCCGCGAAACCCCGGCGGTGGCGCAAGAGGCCAGCTGGCTCGCCAACGGCCTGCCTTTTCGCGCCGAATAGACCTATTCGGCGGCCTGCCTTTTCGCGCCGAATAGACCTATTCGGCGGCCTGCGCCTGCCCGCCGTCCAGCCGCACCTCTTTCAGCACCGATGCGATCAGCTCCTGCAACCGGGCGAAACCGTCGTGCGGTTCCAGCGTGTCGCTGCTCATATAGAGCCGGCGGCAGAATTCCAGTTGCAGCGCATGCACGCCCGCCGGCGGAGCGCCATGCGCCGCGCTGATATGGCCGCCGGCATAGGGGCTGTTCAGCACCACCTTCAGCCCGGCCGCGCGGAACAGGCTGGCCAGCATGGCGGTTATCGCCGGGCTGGCCGATTGGCCGTGCCGGTCGCCGATCACCAGGTCCGCCCGGTGCGGCAGATCCAGCGGCGGCATGGAATGGCAATCGACCAGCAGCGCCGCGCCATGCCGCGCGCGCGCCGCCGCCAGGCCGGCCGCCAGCGCCCGATGCCAGGGCCGGTGCAGATTTTCGATGCGCTGCACCAGCTCGGCGGCGGGCATGCGCCCCGCATGGATGGGATGCGCCGTGCCCGCCAGCTTTGGCACCAGCCCATAGCCGCGCCCGATCCGCTCCGTCTGCATCGGCGGGTGGGGCATCGGCCCCTCCACCATCGCCGGATCATATTCCCGCTCGTGGCGATTGAGATCGATGATGGTGCGCGCATGGGTGGCAGCGATCAGCGGCGCGCCGATTGCCGCCGCGGCCGGCGCGACCAGCGCATCGACATGCGCATCCTCGATCCGCCGCAGCGCCGGCAGCGGCAGGCGGAAATGCGCAACACAGGCCAACGGGATATGCCGCCCGCTGTGCGGCGAGGCGAGGATGAACGGGCTTGTGCCATCCAGCGGCGCGCTGAGCGTGAAAGGCGGCGGCGAGCCTTCCGGCACTAGACGGTGAAGCTCTCCCCGCAGCCGCAGCTTCCCTTGGCGTTGGGATTGTTGAAAACGAAACCGGCGGTGAAATCATCCTCCACCCAGTCCATCACCGAGCCGATGAGATAGAGGATGGACGCGCCATCGACGAACAATATGCCCGCCGGTGTGGTGATCGCCTCGTCCATCGGCCTGGGTTCGGCCACATAGTCGATGGAGTAGGCCAGCCCCGAACAGCCGCGCTTCGGCGTGGAGAGGCGCACACCGGCCGTGCCTTCGGGCGCGCTCTGCATCAGCGCGGCGATGCGGGCTTCGGCCCTGGGCGTCAGCGTAATCGCCGCCGGCCGGGTGCGGGTCATCATCGTCATAGCATCCCCAGTTCAAGCTTGGCCTCGTCCGACATGCTGGACGGATTCCAGGCCGGATCCCACACCAGATTAACCTCCGCCGACGCGATGCCGGGCACCGACATCACGCGCAGTTCCACTTCGCCGGGCATGGATTCGGCCACCGGGCAATGCGGCGTCGTCAGCGTCATCGTCACAATCGCATGGCCATCCACAATCTCCACCCCATAGATAAGGCCGAGGTCGTAGATATTCACCGGTATCTCCGGATCGAATATGTCGCGCAGCGCCGCGATCACCGCATGGTGAAGATCATCGCCTTCCGGCGGTGTGTCAGCGGGCGTGGCGGCAAGGAAACCGTCCAGATAGTCGCGGCTGCGCGGCGCATCCGCGCCGGTGCCATGCGGCGCTTCCGCGCCAGGAGGCGGCAGCGTCGGCGGCGGGGCCACCGCCTCCACCAGTTCCACATCAAAGCGGCGGACGGGTTTTTCATGCTCGGTCATGCGAATATCCTGAGAGTGCGGTCGATGCCCTGCAACAGCCGGGCGATGTCCTGTTCATTGCTATGGGCGCTCATGCTGGCGCGCGCGGTGGCAGACACGCCCAGCCAGGCCATCAGCGGCTGCGCGCAATGGTGGCCGGCACGGATGGCAACGCCGGATTCATCCAATATGGTCGCCACATCATGCGGGTGCACATCCCCCACCGCAAAAGACAGGATGCCGGCGGATTCCTCCGGGCCAAACAGCCGCACCGGATTCCGCGCGCGCAATCCCTCGCGCGCCATCAGGGTCAGCGCGCGCTCATGCGCCTCCAGCGCCGCCAGCCCCACATCCTCCACCCAGCGGATGGCGGCGTGCAGCCCAACGGCGCCCACAATGTGCGGCGTGCCGGCCTCGAACCGCTGCGGCGCGCCGGCATAGCTCACCCGTTCAAAGCGCACCTCGTCGATCATCGCGCCACCGCCCTGCCAGGGCGGCATGCCGGCCAACAGGTCGGCCCGCGCCCATAAGATGCCGATGCCGGTGGGGCCATACAGCTTATGGCCGGAAAACACATAGAAATCCGCGCCCAGCGCCGCCACATCCACCTTCAGCCGGGGCGCGGCCTGACAGCCATCCACCAGCAGCTTCGCACCCGCCGCATGCGCCGCATCCGCAATGCGCCGCACCAGGGCGATGCCGCCCAGCACATTTGATACATGCGCGATGGCCACCAGCCTGGTGTGCGGCCCGATCAGCGCGATCAGCGCATCGGTATCAATCGCGCCATCCGCGGTGAGTGGCGCCACGTCGATCGCCGCGCCCACCCGGTCCGCCAGCATCCGCCAGGGCACGATATTGCTGTGATGCTCCAGTTGCGTCAGCAGGATGCGGTCGCCTTCGCCAACATTGATGTTGCCCCATGCGTTCGCGACCAGATTGATGCCCTCGGTGGCCCCGCGCACGAAAATCACTTCATCCGCCTGCCCGCCGATGAAGGCCGCCGCCGCCGCGCGCGCGGCCTCATAGGCCTCTGTCATCTTCGCCGAACGGGCATAGACGCCGCGATGCACGGTGGCATAATCGGTCGCATAAGCCCGGGTGATGGCGTCGATCACCGCGCGCGGCTTCTGCGCGGTGGCGGCAGCATCCAGATAGGCCCAGTCCGCCGGCACGCCGGGAAATTCGCCGCGCAGGTCCAGCAGCTTCGGCGGCGTCAGATGATGGGCGGCAAGCGGCGCGGCGATCATAAGCGCGCCTCCAGCCATTGGGCCGTGGCCGCCTCCAGCGCGTCGCGCGCGGGGCCGGCCTTCAGCCTGGTAAAGCCGTCCGCCACAAAGGCGCGCGTCAGCAGCGCTTCGGCCTCAACCCGTCCGATGCCGCGCGATTGCAGATAGAACAGCGCGGATTTGTCCAGCTCCCCCACGGTGCAGCCATGGGCGCACTGCACATCGTCCGCGAAAATCTCCAGCTCCGGCTTCAGATTGGCGGTCGCCGTGCGCTTTAGCACCAGCGCGCGGGCGGAAAGCGCCGCATCCGTCTTCTGCGCGCCGCGCGCCACCGCGATCCGCCCCAGGCACGATCCGGTCGCCCGCTCGTCCACCACCAGCCGCACGCGCTGCCGGCTGCTGGCACCCGGGCCCTGGTGGCGAATGTCGGTCACAATCTCGCTGGTGGCGTCGCCGCCCGCCAGCAGCACCGCCCCCAGATCCAGGCTGGCGGCGTCGGCCAGATCGGCCTCCACAAAAACCCGCGCATAGCCGGGCGATTCCACCAGCAGCACCAGCGTCAGCGCCGCGCCCGCGCCCAGGTCCACGCGCAGATCATGGATGCCGCCGGCATGCACCCGCAGCAATTCTTCCCGCTGTTCGCCGGCCCGCACCACGATCTGCCGCGCCGGCGGCGGCGGCCACAGCGCCGCCACGGCCGCAAGGTCGCTATATCGCCAGGCCTCGTCGCGCCGGCTGGGCAGCGCTGTCACGCCGCAATCCCCTCATAGCCTTCGGTTTCCACCCGCATCGCCAGTTCCGGCCCGCCGGATTCAACGATGCGGCCACCCGCCAGGATATGCACGAAATCCGGCCGCACATGATCGAGCAGCCGCTGATAATGGGTGATCAGCAGCACGCCACGATCCGGGCGGCGGAAGCGGTTGATGCCTTCGGAAACGATGCGCAGCGCATCGATATCCAGGCCCGAATCGGTTTCATCCAGCAGCGCGAATTTCGGCTGCAACATGCCCAGTTGAAACGCCTCGTTGCGCTTTTTCTCGCCGCCCGAAAAGCCGACATTCACCCCGCGCTTCAGCATCTCCATATCCAGACCCAGCACGGCGGATTCGACCCGCACCAGCTTCATGAAATCCGCGCCGGAAATCTCCGCCTCGCCCCGCAGCCGCTTCTGCGCGTTCAGCGCCGTGCGCAGAAACAACAGGTTCGACACGCCCGGAATCTCCACCGGATATTGGAACCCCAGAAACAGCCCCGCCGCGGCGCGCTCATGCGGCTCCATCGCCAGCAGATCCGCGCCTTCAAAAGTGGCGGACCCGGCGGTCACGGCATAGCCCTCACGCCCCGCCAGCACATAAGACAGCGTGGATTTCCCCGCACCGTTCGGCCCCATGATGGCATGAACCTCCCCCGCACCAACGGATAAGGAAAGCCCCTTCAAAATCGGCTTGTCACCGACACAGGCGTGGAGATTGATGATTTCAAGCATGGGCACAGGCTTCATCTGAAAAGCCCCTCCCCTTCAGGGGAGGGGTGGGGGTGGGGGCCCGCCGCAAGCGCAACATCAGCACTTTCCAGCGCAGCCAATATCATCTGCAAAACACCGGCCATATTCCGCAACACATCGTCGTTCGTCACCCGAAGCGTCCGATAGCCCAGCGTCGACAATGCGCAATCGCGGGCAAAATCCCGCTCGCTGTCATGCGTCCGCCCGTCAACTTCGACGATCAGCCGTTCAGACGCGCACAGCAGATCGGCGATATAATATCCGATCACCTGCTGACGGCGAAACTTGAAGCCGCCAAGCTGGCCGTTCGACAGGTTCCGCCATAGCCGCTTTTCCGGCTCCGTCGGATTGTTGCGCATGCTGCGTGCCCGGCCTTGCAGATCGGCGAGGGTGTTTGCTGATAGCCCCCACCCCTTGCCCCTCCCCTGAAGGGGAGGGGTCTGGTTGCGTTTCGCCATGTCCGTTGGTGTCAGGATCACCCCACACTCCCTTCCAGCGAAATGCCCAGCAGCTTTTGTGCTTCCACCGCAAATTCCATCGGCAGTTGCTGCAACACCTCGCGGCAGAAGCCGTTCACGATCAGCGCGACCGCTTCCTCCGCGCTCAATCCGCGCTGCATGGCATAGAATTTCTGGTCATCCGAAATCTTGCTGGTCGTCGCCTCATGCTCGATCTGCGCAGAAGGGTGCTTCACCTCGATATAGGGAATGGTGTGCGCGCCGCAAAGGCTGCCGATCAGCAGGCTGTCGCACTGGGTGAAGTTGCGCGCGCCCTTGGCCTTGGGGTGGGCCGAAACCAAGCCACGATAGGTGTTGGATGACCGCCCCGCCGAGATGCCCTTGGAGATGATCCGCGAGCGGGTATTCTTGCCCAGGTGGATCATCTTCGTGCCGGTGTCGGCCTGCTGCATGTTGTTGGTGATGGCGATCGAGTAGAACTCGCCCACCGAATTGTCCCCCTGCAGGATGCAGGACGGATACTTCCAGGTGATCGCCGACCCCGTCTCGACCTGGGTCCAGGCGATCTTCGAGTTGCGGCCGCGGCAGGCGCCGCGCTTGGT
>DITZ01000101.1 GCA_002422985.1 Sphingomonadales bacterium UBA6171 | reverse complement strand
TCCAGCAGTTCAACCTGCTGCCCCGCCTGTCGGCGCGGGCGAATGTGGCGTTGCCGCTGGTTTATTCCGGGGCGGGCCGGGCGGAGCGGGACAGGCGGGCGGACGCCCTGCTGGCGCTGGTGGGGCTGGCGGGGAAGGAAGGCTCGCGGCCGACGCAGCTTTCCGGTGGGCAGCAGCAGCGGGTGGCCGTGGCGCGGGCGCTGGCCAATGATCCGCGGCTGTTGCTGGCGGATGAGCCGACGGGGGCGCTGGACACGAAAACCGGGGCGGAGGTGCTGGCGCTGTTCCGTCAGTTGAACAGCGAGCACGGCGTGACGGCGGTGATCGTGACGCATGATCCGGGCGTGGCCGCGGCCACCAACCGGGTGGTGCGGATACAGGACGGGCAGGTGACCTATGATGGCCCGCCGACGGCGGAAGTGCTGGCGGGCGCCGGGCATGATTATGCCGTGGCGGAAGGGGCCTAGCGATGCTGGCCGCCATGCTGGCCGAAGCCTGGGCGGCGCTGGTGGCCAACCGGCTGCGTTCGGCACTGACGATGCTGGGCATGATTATCGGCGTGGCGGCGGTGATCCTGATGCTGGCGATTGGCGCGGGGGTGCAGAATTATGTGGAGGAACGGATTTCTTCCCTCGGCTCCAACCTGCTGATCGTGAGCAGCGGCGCGGCCCGCACCGGCGGCGGCTTTGCGCAAGGGGCGGGCACCGGGCAGACGCTGACGCTGGCGGATGGCGATGCGATTGCGGCACTGCCCAATGTGGTGGCGGCGGCACCACAGGGCGGCTTTGGCGCGCAGGTGGTGGCGGGGCCGGCCAACTGGCTGACGCAGGTGGCGACGTCGAACCGATCCTGGTTTACGGTGCAGGACTGGTATCCCGACACGGGCCGCATGTTCACCGAAATGGAGGACCGGCAGGCCGCGCGCGTGGCGGTGATCGGACAGACGGTGGCGGATGAACTGTTTGGCGCCAATGATCCTTTGGGGCAGCAGCTGAAGGTGCGCGGGGTGAGCTTCACCATCATCGGCATCCTCCCCGCGCGCGGGCAGGGCATCGGCGGGGCAAACCGCGACGATACGGTGGTGCTGCCGATCAATTCGGCGCAGCGGCTGGTGCAGGGCGGCGGGGCGTTTCGCCAATCGGTGCGGACGATTTCCATTTCGGTGTCCAAGCCCGAGGCGCTGACGCAGACGGAGGAGGCCGTGCGCCAGCTGCTGCGTCGCCGGCACCGGCTGGGGGATGCGGAGGGCGATGATTTCACCATCACCAACATCACCGCCGTGGGCGATACATTTGCGGAAACGACGGGCGCGATCTCGCTGCTGCTGGGCGCGATTGGCGGCATCAGCCTGGTGGTGGGCGGCATCGGCATCATGAATATCATGCTGGTGAGCGTGACCGAGCGGACGCGCGAGATCGGCATCCGCATGGCCATCGGCGCGTCACGCGCGGCGGTGCGGCTGCAATTCCTGCTGGAGGCACTGATGCTGTCTTTGGTGGGGTGTCTGGCCGGCGTGCTGATCGGCACGGGGCTGGCGATGCTGGCCGGGGCGTTCATGCCGTTCAGGACGGTGATTACGCCGCAATCGGTGGTCATCAGCTTTGCGATTTCGGCGGGGATCGGGGTATTTTTCGGCTGGTGGCCGGCGACGCGGGCAGCGAAGCTGTCGCCGATTGAGGCATTGAGAAGCTGATGCTGGGTTTGGACAGGCGCGGGCGGGCCAAAGCGGCGGCACTGGCGGCACTGGCGGGCTATGTGGACGCCGTTGGCTTTATCGGGTCCGGCGGATTTTTCCTGAGCTTCATGAGTGGCAACTCCACCCGGCTGGCGGTGGGCACGGCGGAACGGGCGGCCTGGGTGCTGTTGCCGCTGGCGCTGATCCTGGCCTTTGTGGTCGGCGTGATGCTGGCGGAGGGGCGTCGCCGGATATTGTTGCAGGTGGCGCTGTTGCTGGCGGCCGGCGCGCTGCTGGCGCCGCATGTGCGGTGGCTGGCGCTGTTGCTGGTGGCGATGGCGATGGGTGCGGAAAATCTGGTGTTCGCCAGCGGCAAGGACGTAAGCTTCGGCCTCACCTATATGACCGGCACGCTGGTGAAGCTGGGCCAGCGGCTGCGGCGGGGCGAATGGGCGCAAAGCGCGCCGCTGCTGCTGCACTGGCTTTGTCTGATGGCGGGCGCGTTGCTGGGCGCGCTGCTGTGGCCGCACCTGCGCTTTGATGCGCTGTGGCTGGCGGTGGCGGTGGCGCTGCTGCTGTCCATGGTTTAGAGTGCTTTCCGACCATGTTGGCCAAAAGCGGCCCGCCGCCCTGGCGGTCGCACAGGCAAGGCCGCGGGCGGCGTCGCGCCGCTGGCGCGGGCCACCAGCCCGCGCTGCGCGCCGCTCCTTGCCTGCGGCCTTCTGTCACGATCACGGCGGGCCAAACTATGGTCGAAAAGCGCTCTAGGGGTAGAGGAAGCCCATGCGCCATTTGTCGCCTTCGCGGTCATAGCGTTCGCGGTGGTGCTGGCGGCCGGCGCGGTCGTCCCAATATTCGATTGTTGCGGGGGAAAGCCGCCAGCCGCTCCAGCGCGGCGGGCGCGGGACGGTGTCGGGATAAGCGGCGTCCATCGCGGCCAGCCGGGCTTCGAAGGTGGCGCGTGCGTCCAGCGGCTGCGATTGCAGCGAGGCCCAGGCCGACAGCTGGCTGGCGCGCGCGCGGGTGGCGAAATAGGCGTCGGCCTCTGCATCGCCGACCAGCGCCACCGGGCCGGCAACGCGCACCTGCCTGCGCAGCGACTTCCAGTGAAAGGCAAGCGCCGCCTGTGGCGTGGCGGCCAGCTGCCGGCCCTTGGCGCTGTCCATATTGCTGTAGAAGGTGAAGCCGCGCGCGTCCCACGCCTTCATCAGCACGATGCGGACATCCGGCAGGGGCGCGCCATCGGGGCCGATGGCGACGGTGGCCAGCGCGCAGGCACCGGGGTCGTTCATCTCACTGGCTTGCGCTTGGGCGAACCAGTCCGCAAAACGGTCATATGGATCAATCATGGGCGACGGATAGGACCGGCTGCGGAGTCGCGCAATCTCCGGCCTTGCCGCGCGCGCTGCCATCGCCTATATCGAGTGTGACTTTTTTGCAACAGGTGAACCGGATTGGCTGATCTATACGCAGTGCTCGGCGTGCCGAAAACCGCAGATGCGGCGGCTATCAAGCGGGCCTATCGCAAGCTGGCGAAACAATTGCACCCCGACCAGAACAAGGATGAACCCAAAGCCGCCGAGCGATTCAAGCAGGTGGCGTCGGCCTATGAAATCCTGTCGGACGCGGAAAAGCGCGGCCAGTATGACCGGGGCGAGATCGACGACGACGGCAATCCGCGCATGCCCGAAGGCTTTGGCGGGTATCGGCCCGGCGGCGGTCCGCGTCCGAACGCGGGTGGCGGCGGCTTTGAATTCAGCGGCGATCCTTCGGATATTTTCGCCGAGCTGTTTGGCAGCCGGGCCGGCCGGGGCGGTGGATTCCGCAGTGCGCCGGTGCGCGGGGCGGATGTGCAATATCGGCTTTCCGTGCCCTTTGCCGATGCGGCGCTGGCGCGGCCGCAGCGCATCACGCTGCGCAATGGCAAGACGGTGGATCTGGCCATCCCGCGCGGGGCGGAGGACGGCCAGAAGGTGAAGCTGACGGGCCAGGGCGAAGCCGGGCCGGGCGGATCGGGCGATGCGCTGGTGCAGCTGGTGATTGCCGCTGACGCGCGTTTTGTGCGCGACAAGGATGATGTGCGGACCGATCTGCCCGTGCCGCTGGCGACCGCCGTGCTGGGCGGCAAGGCGCGGCTGACGACGCTGGAAGGCGCGGTGGACGCGGCGATTGCGCCCGGCACATCATCGGGCAAGCTGTTGCGGCTGCGCGGCAAGGGCTGGACGCGGCGCGATGGCACGCGCGGCGATCTGTATGCGCGGGTGATGGTGGAGGTGCCGGCCGATGATCCGGCGCTGGCGGATTTCCTGCGCGGGCGCGTGACGGCCGGCTGATACAGGGTGGCGGGGCGGGGCAATCCGGGGGAATGGCTGCTCGCCAGGGCTGCGCGGCTGGGCAAGACGACGCTGATGCTGCTGGCCATCCTTTATCGCATTGCGGATCGCACCTGGCGCGATGGCTTCATCCATGCCGGCAATCTCGCCTATCTGTCGCTGGTGACGCTGTTTCCGGCCGCCATCCTGCTGCATGCGGTGACGGCAAGCTTCGGGCGGACGGAAGCCGGGCAGCAATCGATCGAACAGTTTCTGCGCACCCTGCCGGCCGAGGTGGCCGATCTGGTGCAGCCGGTGCTCGACGAGGTGGTGACGGCGCGCACCGGCACGGCGCTGGCGGTTGGGGCGCTGATCGCGCTGTGGACGACATCGGGCTTTGTCGGCACGCTTTCGGACATGCTGCGCCGCGCCCATGCCGTGCCGGCAGACCGGCCCTTCTGGGAGGAACGGCTGATCGCCGTGCTGGTAACGCTTGGCGCCACTGCCGTAACCGTCTTTGCCTTTGCCGGGCGGGTGGTGGCGGAGCTGATCTTTGGTTCGATTGCCGATTATATGCCGGTTTTGCGCACGGCGGCGGAGTTGCTGGCGATATCGGGCTTCACCGGCATGTTTGCGGTTTTTCTGTCTTTGTGGGCGCTGTTTCGCGTGTTGACGCCGCGCGCGGTGCGGGCAGGCGGCGCGCCCATCTGGCCCGGCCCGCTGCTGGTGACGGTGGTGTGGGCCGGGTCTGCGATGCTGCTGGGGCCGATCATGGCCAATGCGGTCAATTTCTCGCTGACCTATGGGGCGTTTACCGGCGTCATGCTGGCCATGCTGTTCTTCTATATCATCGGCTTTGCGATTGTGGCGGGGGTGGAGACCAACGCCACGCTTGCCAGTCGCCGGGATGTGGTGGAAATGGTGGCGCGCTGGCGGCGTTTTTCCGCGCGGCACCGGCCGGGCGGGCAGACCCCGGATGACAGGGCATAGCGGCGAAACGGAGCAACCATGGGACTGATGACAGGCAAGCGCGGGCTGATCATGGGTGTGGCGAACGACCGGTCGCTGGCCTGGGGCATTGCGCAGGCGGTGGCAGCCCAGGGGGCGGAAATCGCCTTCAGCTATCAGGGCGAGGCGCTGGAAAAGCGGGTGCGGCCGCTGGCCGAGATGCTGGGCGTGCCCTATCTGTTTGATTGCGACGTGGGATCGGACAAGAGCATCGACACGCTTTTTGCCGAACTGGGGCAGGTGTGGCCGACCATCGATTTTCTGGTGCATGCCATTGGATTTTCAGACAGGAATGAGCTGCGCGGCCGTTATGCCGACACCAGCCGCGAGAATTTCGCCTTGTCCATGGACATCAGCTGTTACAGCTTCACCGCCGTAGCGCGGCGCGCGGCGGCGATGATGCCGAACGGCGGCGCGATGCTGACGCTGAGCTATTATGGCGCCGAAAAGGTGGTGCCGCATTATAATGTGATGGGCGTGGCGAAAGCCGCGCTGGAGGCCAGCGTGCGCTATCTGGCGGTGGATTTCGGGCGGAACAAAATCCGCGTGAATTCGCTGTCGGCCGGACCGGTGAAAACGCTGGCGGCCAGCGGCATCGGCGATTTCCGTTACATCCTGAAGTGGAACGAGCTGAACGCGCCGATGAAGCGCAACACCACGCTGACCGACGTTGGCGGCGCCGGCGTTTACCTGCTGTCAGACCTTTCATCGGGCACGACCGGCGAAAATCTGCATGTGGACAGCGGCTATCATGTGGTGGGGATGAAGGCGGAGGACGCGCCGGATATTGCGCTGGGGTAACAATTACTATTAGTTGTTGAAATTCACTAAACACAGCCTTGCTTTCGTGTGGCGGTAAAGGCAGTGAATGTGCAATTGCTAGGAATTCAAATTGCTAAATAGGGAGAATATTATGTTTCGTGCGATTCTTTTGGCATCGTCAACGATTGTTCTGACCGCATGTGCGACGACAGCGCCATTGCCGGTGGATCAGCGCAATAGTGCCTTAACTCAGGGCAATGTTCAAATGAATCTGTCGGTCGGTAAAACGACAAAGGCGGAGGTTTTGGAAGTTTTTGGATCTCCAAATATTACAACTCGTGATGCTGCTGGACAAGAAGTTTGGACATTTCAACGACATGCAACTGTTGCACAGTCTAGTGAAAGTGGAAATTATTGGACAATATTATTTGCAGGTGAAAGTAATTCTGCCGCTGGATTCTCTCAGTCATCTAGAACTATGACACTTATTGTAAAATTTGATAGTAAAGATGTTGTTTCGGATTTTCGTAGTCGTTCGAGCGATTTTTAGGAGTAATTCGTATGTATAGGGTTTGTTTATTGGCATTACTGACGGCACTAACAATTATTACGCCGACTTATGCTGCTAAGAGGCCACAACTTACGCCCATGGAAGTGCAGGCATTGCAATCACGCGATTTTGACACAAGCAAAAACATATTATTTGCAAGTGTAATGAGTGTGTTGCAAGACTTGGGATACACGGTAGAAAGTGCTGATATAGATACCGGATTCATTCGAGGTGGAAGTCCAACCAGTGATAGTGTCAATTTCTTTGAGGCTTTCTCTGGCTTCACGAGCGCTAAAAACACGCGAGTTACAGCTTTTGTGGAGCCAATGGCGGGTGGAAAATCCAAGGTCCGATTGAATTTTGTGAATTCCATAGAAAATTCAAGCCGCTGGGGCCAAACCAATAAACGCGATACTCCCGTGTTGGATGCAAAAACATATCAAGTTGCATGGGATAAGATCGACGAAGCGATTTTTATTCGGAGCGCTACAACAGATGTCGTTAAGCCGAATGTTGGTGAGCCGATCCCCACACCAGCCGTTGGTACCGATGTTCCTAAGGTAGGTGGTCCTTCTGCAATTGTGCCGCCTAGCAATCCGAATCCATAACCGCTGGTACCATGTCCTACAACAGCTTCGGTCATCTGTTTCGTTTTGCCACCTGGGGGGAGAGCCATGGGCCGGCGCTGGGCGCCGTGGTGGATGGCTGTCCGCCGGGTGTGGCCCTGTCTGAAGCGGATATTCAGCCGTTTCTGGACAAAAGGCGGCCCGGCACCAGCAGATTTACCACGCAGCGGCAGGAGCCGGACCAGGTGGAGATCCTGTCGGGCGTGTATGAGGGGCGCACCACCGGCACGCCGATTTCGCTGATGATCCGCAATATGGACCAGCGATCGAAAGATTATGCCGATGTGGCGGTGAAATACCGGCCCGGCCATGCCGACTATGCCTATGACGCCAAATATGGCTTGCGCGATCCGCGCGGCGGCGGGCGATCCTCGGCGCGCGAAACCGCCGCGCGGGTGGCGGCCGGCGCGGTGGCGCGGGCGGTGCTGGGCAAAACCATCTCCATCCGCGGTTATCTGGTGGAACTGGGCGGTGACGCCATCGACCGCGCGCTGTTTGATGCGGCGGCGATCGGGCAGAATCCCTTCTTCTGCCCCGATGCGGCGGCGGTGCAGCGCTGGGCGGCGTTGCTGGACGCGGCGCGCAAATCCGGCTCGTCGCTGGGCGCGGTGGTGGAGGTGACGGCCGATGGCGTGCCCGCCGGCTGGGGCGCGCCGGTGTATCACAAGCTGGACAGCCAGCTGGCGGCGGCCTGCATGAGCATCAATGCGGTGAAGGGCGTGGAAATCGGCGATGGCTTTGCCGCCGCCCGGCTGCGGGGCGAGGACAATGCGGACCCGATGCGGCCGGGGCCGGACGGCAGGCCGCTGTTTCTGGCCAATCATGCCGGCGGCACCGCGGGCGGGATTTCCACCGGCCAGCCCGTGGTGGTGCGCATGGCGCTGAAACCCACCAGCAGCATTTTGACGCCGGTGGAGACGGTGACGCGCACCGGCGAAGCGGCGGAGATCGTCACCCGCGGGCGGCATGATCCCTGCGTGGGCATCCGCGCCGTGCCGGTGGCAGAGGCGATGGTGGCGCTGGTGCTGGCGGATGCGATGCTGATGCAGCGCGGGCAGGTGGGGTGATAGACGGGGGGCGGGCAGACNNGGGCGGGCAGACGGGCCGCTGGATGGGGGGCGGGCAGACAGGCCGCTGGATGATGGGGCGGGCAGACGGGCCGCTGGATGCGGGGCGGGCGTCGGGCTTTGACCCTGCGCCCCCACCCCCGGCCCCTCCCCTGAAGGGGAGGGGAGGATGTTGCTCTCCCCTCCCCTTTAGGGGAGGGGTTGGGGGTGGGGGTTAGCCGGTGTAGTTGACGCCGCTATGCAAACAGCAGCAGCGCTGCCGCCAGCGCCCCGGCCAGCGCCACGATCGATGCGCCGGCGACCACCAGCAGCGGTCTGGGGCCGGCGGCCAGCAGGTCCTTCATCGGCGAACGGATGGCGGCGGCGGCGATGGCCATGGCCAGCATCCAGCCCGATGCTCTTCCGGCAAGGTTGGCCGCCGCGGCGGGGATGATGCCGCTGCTGTTGATGGCGGCGACCGCGAAGAAGCCGACAAGGAACAGCGGCATGGCGGCACCCTTCGCCTTGCCGCCATCGCGGAACATGGCGGCCACCAGCAGCAGCATGGGCGCCAGCATGGCCACACGGCTGAGCTTCACGATGGTGGCGGTGTCGCCGGCGACGGCGGAGACCGACGCGCCGGCGCCCACCGCCTGCGCCACATCATGGATGGCGGCCCCCATCAGGAAACCGGCGGCGGAATCGGACAGGCCCAGCCCCAGCGCGATCGGCGGATAAAGCGCCATGGCGGCCGCCCCCACGGCGGCGATGCCAACAAGCACCATGGTGACCTCTGACTGGCTGACGCGCCGGTCTGACAGGGTGGCGGCCAGCGCCATGGCGGCCGAGCCGCCGCAGATGGCAACCGCACCGCCCGCCAATGTGCCAAAGGCGCGGGAAAAGCCGAACAGCCGGGCGAGCGCGATGCCGGACAGGAAGGTGGCGGCCAATATGGCCAGCATGGCGGCGAAGCCCTGCCAGCCGATGGCCAGCATGTCGCCCAATGTTACGCGCACGCCGATCAGGATGATGCCCAGGCGCAGAATATCCTTGGCGGCAAAGGACAGGCCGGGGGTGAGGCGCGGATCGCCCGACAGGAAATTGAGCGCCAGCCCCACCAGCAGCGCCATCAGCGTGAGCGGCGCGCCATATTGATCGGCCATATAGCCGGCCGCCATGGTGGCAAGCAGGGCGACGACGAGGCCGGGCACATAGTCTTTGAGGCGAACCTGCGGCGTTGGCTCGATATCGCCGAACAGGTCGGCGGCGGCCGGCAGCGGCCGGCTGTGGCGCGGCGCGACGGGTTTCAGGCTCATGCGGGGGCGGGCAACGTCAGAACAGCCAGGTCTCCACATTGGGCAGCGGCTCGCGTTTCTGCGCGGCCAGCAGCGATTTCACGCCGCGCACCACGAACCACAGGGCAACCGCGCCGAAAAAGGCCCAGGCGAGCAGGAACAGCGTGAAGATGGAGCCGATGATGGCAAGCACCGTATAGACCATGCCGATCCAGAAGGTGCGGATATGATAGCGATAATGGCTGTCCTCCCAGCCCGGATGATCCTCGCCGCGCCAGACATAGGCGAGGATGATGCCGATGATGGCGGTGATGCCGGCCAGGAAGGAGCCGAGATAGAGCAGGCTGATGATGGTGGGGCGATTCATGTCGAAGTCGCTGCTTTGCGCCGGTTCCATGCGGTGGCTCCCCTGTTGGCCGTGGCGCGCAGCTTGACCGCAACAGGGGCGATTGGCAAGGAGGCGGGGCGTCAGGCATCCGGGCAACCGCGTGCGCGAAAGCGTTCGAGGAAAGTCCGGGCTCCGCGGATAGACGGTGGCGGGTAACGCCCGCCGGGGGTGACCCCAGGGACAGTGCAACAGAAAGCAGACCGCCGGACGGGCCAGCGATGGTTTCCGGCAAGGGCGAAAGGGTGCGGCAAGAGCGCACCGCGCCACTGGTAACAGTGGTGGCACGGCAAACCCCACCGGGAGCAAGACCGAATAGGCGCGCCACGCCCCGCAAGGGGCAGGCCTGATCCGGCCGGGGCGCGCGGGTTGGTTGCTGGAGGTGCGTGGCAACACGCATCCGAGATGAATGGTTGCCCAATGGGGAAACCCATGGACAGAACCCGGCTTACAGGGTGCCTGACGCGCCCCCGCCCTTGTGCAGCGCAGTGCGCTCGGCTATTGGCCCGCGCCAATCAGAATATCCGACAGAATATCCGACAGAATATCTGAAGCACAGGAAGCGATCATGGCCATCACCCGCACATTCTCGATCATCAAGCCCGACGCCACCCGCCGCAACATCACCGGCAAGGTGACGGCGATGCTGGAAGATGCCGGTCTGCGCGTCGTCGCCTCCCGGCGCATCCGGATGACGACCGGACAGGCAGAAGGCTTTTATGCCGTGCACCGCGAGCGCCCCTTCTTTGGCGATCTGGTGTCGTTCATGATCTCCGGCCCGGTGGTGGTGCAGGTGCTGGAAGGCGAAGATGCCGTGGCGCTGAACCGCCGCGTGATGGGCGCCACCAACCCGGCCAACGCCGACGCCGGTACAATCCGCAAGGAACTGGGCGAAAGCATCGAGGCGAACACCGTGCATGGATCGGATTCCGACGAAAATGCCGCGATTGAGATCGCGTTCTTCTTCGATGCGGACGAGATTGTCGGCTGAGGCCGGCTATGGTCATGGCGTTGCCGTGGCCCATTGACCCGACGAAAGCTCGGCCCCGTGTCGGGCACGGGGCGACGATATTCGGCGAAGGCGCGGCCGGCGGGCCGCGACTCAGCCGGCCGGCGCTGGCGGCGAGTCTGCGGGTCTTCGGGCGATTGCGTTCCGCAATCACCCTCCAGACCGCAGCCGCCTTCGGCTTGAGCCTGGCTCAAGCCTCCAGCTCTGCATCCCAGTACAGATAATCCCGCCAGGTTGCATGGCAGTGATGCGGTGGGAAGGCGCGGCCGTTTTCCCGCAGATGGTGGCTCGTGGGCTGGAAGGGCCGCTGGCGGGGGATCATATGGGCTTCGGCCGGGGTGCGGCCGCCCTTCCTGAGGTTGCAGGGCGCGCAGGCGGTCGTCACATTGATCCAGGTCGTGCGGCCGCCATAGGCGCGGGGCACCACATGATCGAAGGTGAGATCTTCCTTGCAGCCGCAATATTGGCAGCTGAACCGGTCGCGCAGGAACAGGTTGAAGCGGGTGAAGGCCGGGTGGGTGGAGGGCTTCACATATTGCCGCAATGCCACCACCGAAGGCAGCCGCATGCTGAAGCTGGGGGAGCGGATTTCCCGGTCATATTGGGCGACAATGTCCACCCGCTCCAGGAAGGCGGCCTTGATGGCATCCTGCCATGACCAGAGCGAAAGGGGGTAATAGCTGAGCGGGGTGTAATCCGCATTCAGCACCAGGGCAGGGCAGGCGGATGGTGAGGACCATCGCTCTTTCAGGTCCAGCACGTCAGGATGATACATGCTCGTCGCTCCCTTGCCCGCGGGAGCAGATAGTCCGCCGATCCTTGCCCTATCGCACTTCGGGCAGTCGCTCTTCGAACGCCTGCTCGCTGATAGCCAGCCCTATACCAGAAGCTGTATGTCAGGCTAATGACAACACCAGATATTGAGCCTGGTCAAGGGGTGGAAATGGCGGCGGGCAAAATGGCGGCAAAAAAGGCGCTGGTCACGCGCTTTGCACCCTCGCCCACGGGGCTGCTGCATCTGGGGCATGGCTGGTCGGCGGTGGTGGCGCACACCATCGCGCGAACAGCGGGCGGGCGCTTTGTGCTGCGGATGGAGGATATCGACACGACCCGCTGCCGGCCGGAATATGTGACGGGAATCCTTGAGGATCTGGTCTGGCTGGGGCTGGATTGGGATGGGCCGGTGCTGCTGCAATCGGCAGCGCGCGCGGGGCATGATGCGGCGTTGCAGCGGCTGGGCGCGATGGGGCTGACCTATCCCTGTTTCTGCACGCGGGCCGATATTGCCGCCGCCGCTGCTGCGCCGCATGGCGTGGCGCCCGTCTATCCGGGCATTTGCCGGGGGCTGGCCGATGGTCGGGCGCGGGCAGCCACGGAATCGCACGCGGTGCGGCTGGATGTGGCCAAAGCGTCGGCGCTGGCCGGGCCGCTGTGGTGGGAAGATGCGCTGGCGGGACGGGTGGCGGCCGATGCACTGGCCGGTGGCGATATCGTGCTGGCGCGGCGCGACATCGGTGTCGGCTATGCGCTGGCGGTGGTGGTGGATGATGCGGCGGCGGCTGTGACGCAGGTGGTGCGCGGGCGCGACCTGTTCGGGGCGACGCATGCGCAGCGGCTGTTACAGGCGCTGCTGGGGCTGAAGCCGCCCGGCTATTGCCACCATCCGCTGCTGCTGGCGGCCGATGGCCGGCGGCTGGCGAAGCGCGACCGGGCCGAAACGCTGCAATCGCTGCGGCTGCGCGGCGTGGATGGCCTGGCGCTGGCCGCGCGATTGCGCGCGGAGCCACTGACAGGCGACGACCGGCATCTGCTGCTGGCCTGAATGCCAAATGCCGTCGTGCATTTGCCGCGCGGCTGGATTATCAAGGCCGGCATGAACATGCTGATCATCATTCTCATCATCTGTGCGGCGGCGGGCACCGGCTTTGTGCTGGTGCGCGGGCTGCTGACGCTGGGGTCCGGCAAGGACATCAGCGGGGCGCAGTCCAACAAGCTCATGTCCATGCGGGTTGGCTTGCAGGCGCTGACCATCCTGCTGGTCTTGCTGCTGCTGGCCATTGGCGGGCGCGGGCTTGGCGGCTGATGGTGAAGCTGAACAGGATTTACACCCGGACGGGCGATGATGGATCGACCGGGCTGGCCGACGGATCGCGACTGGCCAAGGATTCGCCGCGCGTTGCCGCCTATGGCGCGGTGGACGAGGCGAATGCGGCCATCGGCGTGGCGCGGCTGCACGCCAGCGAGCCGCACCAGACGATGCTGACCCGCGTGCAGAATGACATGTTCGATCTGGGCGCAGACCTTGCGACGCCGGGCGACCCGGCGGGCCGGGCGGCGCTGCGCATTGTGCCCTCGCAGGTGGAGCGGCTGGAGCAGGAGATTGACGCGATGAATGCGGAGCTGGCGCCGCTGAACAGCTTTGTGCTGCCGGCCGGCACGCCGCTGGCCGCCTTTCTGCATGTCGCGCGCGCCACGGTGCGCCGGGCGGAACGCGATGCGGTGACGGCGGGCGGGGATATCAACCCGCTGGTCGTCCACTATCTGAACCGGCTGTCAGACCATTTGTTCGTGATGGCGCGCCATGCCAATCTGCACGCGCATGGCGGTGACGGCGATGTGCTGTGGGTGCCCGCCGCCAACCGATAGGCGCTTTGCATGACCACCATCCTGTCGCTGGAATGGCGCGAGGATGCCCCCCTCATTTTGGTTGCGTTGACTCCGCCGCCGGCTTTGCCCATGGGCTTGGGTCTGTCATAGCTGGGGAGTAGAAACGCGATGAAGCTTCTGGTGCCCGTGAAGCGGGTGGTCGACTATAATGTTAAGGTGCGGGTGAAGCCGGACCAGACCGGGGTCGAACTCGCCAACGTCAAGATGAGCATGAACCCGTTNNAGGAAAAGGGCGTGGCGACCGAGATTGTCGTCGTTTCCGTCGGGCCGGCACAGGCGCAGGAAACCATCCGCACCGCGCTCGCCATGGGCGCTGATCGCGGCATATTGGTAACGCATGACGGCCCGACCGAGAGCCTGGGCGTTGCCAAGGTGCTGGCGAAGATTGTGGCCGAGGAAGGCCCCGGCCTTGTCATCCTGGGCAAGCAGGCGATTGACGACGACGCCAACCAGACCGGCCAGATGCTGGCCGCGCTGCTGGGTTGGGCGCAGGGCACCTTTGCTTCGAAGGTGGAGCCGGGTGCCGATGTGGTGACGGTGACGCGCGAAGTGGACGGCGGGCTGGAAACGGTGGAGCTGAAGCTGCCGGCCATCGTGACGACCGACCTGCGGCTCAATGAGCCGCGCTACGCCAGCCTGCCGAACATCATGAAGGCGAAATCCAAGCCGATCGCCAACAAGACGGCGGCCGATTATGGCGTTGACCTGACGCCGCGCCTTGCCATCACCAAAGTGACCGAGCCGCCCAGGCGCGGCGCCGGCATCAAGGTGAAGACGGTGGACGAGCTGATTGAAAAGCTGAAGGGCGCGGGCGCGATCGCCTGACCGCGGCCCAAGAGACAAGAGGGACGGTTGCATGAGCATATTGGTTCTTTCCGAACATGATAATGCCGCGCTGAAAGACGCAACGCTGAACGCCGTGACGGCGGCCACGCAGTTGGCGGGCTTTGCGGGCGGCGAAGTGCATGTGCTGGTGGCGGGCGCGGGCTGCGCGGCCGTGGCCGACGCGGCAGCAAAGATTGCCGGCGTTTCCAAGGTGTTGCTGGCCGACGATGCGGCCTTTGGCGCGGCGCTGCCGGAAAATATGGCCCCGCTGATCACCGGGCTGATGGCGGGCTATGATGCGGTGGTGGCCCCGGCCACGACGCGCGGCAAGAATATCCTGCCGCGCGTGGCCGCCGCTCTCGATGTGGCGCAGGTGTCGGAAATCCTGAGCGTGGAATCCGCCGACAGCTTCACCCGGCCGATCTATGCGGGCAATGCCATCGCCACCGTCACCTCGGCGGATGCCAAAAAGGTGATAACGGTGCGCGGCACGGCCTTTGCCAAGGCGGCTGCCAGCGGTGGCTCGGCATCCGTGGAAGCGGTGTCCGGCGCGGATGCCGGCCTTTCCAGCTTCAAGGGCGCGCAACTGACCGTTTCGGCCCGGCCGGAGCTGACCAGCGCGAAGATCATCGTGTCCGGTGGCCGGGCGCTGGGTTCGTCGGAAAAATTCATCGAGGTGATCGAGCCGCTGGCGGACAAGCTGGGCGCCGGCGTTGGCGCCAGCCGCGCGGCGGTGGATGCGGGCTATGTGCCGAACGATTATCAGGTCGGTCAGACCGGCAAGATCGTCGCGCCGGACCTTTATGTGGCGGTTGGCATTTCCGGTGCCATCCAGCATCTGGCCGGCATGAAGGATTCCAAAATCATCGTCGCCATCAACAAGGATGAGGAAGCCCCGATCTTCCAGGTCGCCGATTTCGGCCTGGTGGGCGATCTGTTCACGCTGGTGCCGGAGCTGACGGCGAAGCTTTAAGCAGCTTCTTTTATCTGCAACAATAATGTCAACGGTGCGTCATCAACGCTTGTCATCGGTTCCCCCTCTTTCATGGGGGGAACCGACATATGCTTCGTACTATCGCACTCATTCCGCTGCTGCTCGCCGGGGCTGCTGACGCCGCCGTCACGCTGGGCGGCTATCTCACCATCGCCGGCGACGCGACCGATCTTTCCGGCATCAGCCCGGCCTTTGGCGGCAATCGCCAGTCGATCGGCTCGGACCTCTTCTATGACCGGGCGAGCAACAGCTATTGGGGCAACACCGATCGCGGCCCCGGTGGCGGCGTTATCGACTTTGCGCCGCGCGTGCACCAGTTCGGGCTGGACGTGGCGGCCAATGGCGGGGTTTCCAACTATGTGCTGCTGAAAACCGTGGTGTTCAAGCGCGCCGATGGCACGCCGTTCACCGGTCTGAACCCGCGCCTCGCGCCGCAGGGCGACGCCAGTGTGCTGGGCAACAGCTTCGATCCCGAGGGCCTTGTCGTGCTGCCCAACGGCAATTTCCTGGTGGCCGATGAATATGGCCCGTCCGTCTATGAGTTTGACAAGGATGGCACCTATGTCCGCGCTTTTGCGGTGCCGGCCAACCTTGTGCCGCGTCAGGCCAATGGCACGGTCAATTATGTGGATGGCCGCAATCCTGAGCCGCCGCTGGTGCCGATCACGTCGGGCAGGCAGGATAATCGCGGCTATGAGGGGCTGACGCTGTCGGTTGATGGCAAATATGCCTGGGCGGTGTTGCAGGATCCGCTGGTGAATGAAGGCGACCAGAATGATGGCCGCCGCAGCCGCAATGTGCGGGTGGTGAAATATGATGTCGACACCGGCGAATCCGTGGCGCAATATGTTTATCAACTGGAAGCACGCGCCGACATCAACGACCGTCTTCCCGGCAGCAGCAATGATTTCGGCGCAACGGCGCAGGGCCGCAATATCGGTCTTTCCGGCATCGTGGCGCTGCCCAACGGCAAGTTTCTGGTGATCGAGCGCGACAATCGCGGCTGGGGCGTGGAAGATGCCACCGGCGCAACGCAGATCGGCTCCAAGCGCGTCTGGCTCGTCGATTTCGCGGGGGCAACCGATGTGAGCGGCATCAGCATGGCCGGTTCCAGCACATTGCCGGGTGGCGTGATTGCCGCCAGCAAATCCTTGTGGCTGGACGTGGATGCGGAACTGAAGGCCAATGGCGTGACGGTGGCGGAAAAGATTGAAGGTCTGGCGTTCGGTCCGGTGATCGGCAACGCCATGAGCTTCATCCTGGTGACGGACAATGATTTTTCCGTGACGCAGACCGGCAGCGGCTTGCAGCTGGACGTCTGCTCCAGCGGCATCGGCGGCGTGACGGCGCAGGTGGCACTGGGCGATGCCTGCCCGACCGGCCAGTCGCTGATCCCGACCTTTGTCTATGGCTTCCGCGCGTCGGGTCAGTCGCTGGTGGCCGCCGGCGTGCCGGAACCGGCCAGCTGGGCGCTGATGATCGCCGGTTTCGGTCTGGTGGGCGCAGCCTCCCGCCGTCGCCGGGCGGTCGCAGCCTGAACCATGCTGCCGGGCTGGCGGTCCCAAAGCGCCAGCCCGGTTGCAGCCCCGAGCCGGACTCCCTAAAAGCAGGGAGGCGAGCATTTGGGGACAGTGATGAAAATTGGAGTGATTGGCGCCGGGATGATGGGCGCGGGCATTGCGCAGGTGGCCGCCGCCGCCGGGCATGCCGTGGTGCTGAACGATATTGCACTCGATCGGGCGGAAAAGGGCAAAGCCGGCATCGCGAAGCTGCTGGACCGGCAGGTGGCGAAGGGCGTGCTGGAGCCGGATGCCGCCGCCGCAACGCTGGCGCGCATCGTGCCGGCGGGCGATACAGACGGCTTTGCGGACGCCGACATGGTGATCGAGGCCGCAACCGAGAATGAGGCGCTGAAGGCGAAGATTTTCGCTGGTCTGGTGGGGAGGCTGCCGGCCGATTG
>DITZ01000110.1 GCA_002422985.1 Sphingomonadales bacterium UBA6171 | reverse complement strand
GGCGGGCTGCTGACCCCATTACCGCCGCGCCTCTCAACCGCCGGGCGGAGTCGCGTCCTGCTTGCTGTCATTCCGGATAATGCCCTCCAGCCAGCCGTCTGACATGGGCTGCGGCGGCGGGGCTGCCGGGGCCGGGGGCTCGGCCGGGGGTTCCGGCTCGGCCACCACTTCGCCTTCGGGCGACAGGCCATAGACTTCGGCATCCGGCTCCAGCCCCAGGTCCGGCACGGCGACATTGGTGTCGAGATTGGCGGCCGCCGTGCCGCTGAGCGCGCGCGCCATGAAGGCCTGGAAGATGCGCGCGGGGGCCTGTCCGCCGGCAAGGCCCGGCACGGCGCGGGCGTCATCCCGGCCCATCCACACGCCGGCCACCAGATCGGGCGTGAAGCCCATGAACCAGCCGTCCTTGTTGGACGACGTGGTGCCGGTCTTGCCCGCCATCGGCCGGCCGAACTGCGCGGCGCGGCCGGTGCCGGTTTCAGCGGCGGCCTTCATCATGTCGGTCATATAGGCCGCGACAAAGGGTGCGACGAGGACGCGCGGCGTTTCCGCTTCCCGGTTGTACAACAGCTCGCCGCCGGCCGTGGTGATCGCGTTGATGGCATAGGGCCGCGCCTCCACGCCGCCGCCGGCGATGGCGGCATAGGCGCTCGTCAGTTGCAGCAGCGTCACGTCGGACGCGCCCAGCGCCATGGCGGGCTGGGCGGAGATGGGCGTGGTGATGCCAAAGCGCCGCGCCATGCCCGCCACCTGATCAAAGCCATATCGCGCGCCCAGCTGCACCGCCACCGTGTTGACCGACAGCGCAAAGGCCTGCCGCAGCGTCATGCTGCCCAGAAAGCGGCGGTTGGAATTGCGCGGGCTCCAGCCGTTGATGTTCACCGGCTCGTCCACCACCCGGTCGTCGGGCGTCAGGCCCTCTTCCAGCGCCACCAGATAGGGAAACAGTTTCCAGGAGGAGCCGGGCTGACGCTCTGCCACGATGGCGCGGTTATAGTTGGACTGGCGATAATCCCGCCCGCCCACCAGCGCGGTCACGGCACCGTCCGGGCGCATGGCGACGATGGCGGCCTGGGTATGGCCCAGCGGCTGGGCTTTCACCGCCGCTTCGGCGGCGGCCTGATGCACGGGCAGCAGCGTGGTGGACACCTCGATGGGCTGCACGGCCTCATCCGTCAGCGTTTCCAGCTGGCTCAGCACCCAGTCCGTGAAATAGCGGACATCGCCCTGATCCTCGTCCACCACAAAGCGCACGCCATCCACCCGCGCGCGGGCGTCGGCGGCCTGTGTGGCGGAAAGCGCGCCCGAATCGGCCATGGTGTCGATAACGATGGCCGCGCGGCGGCGGGCCTGTTCGGGGTCGGCGGTCGGGCTATAGCGGCTGGGGGCCTTCACCAGCCCGGCGATGATGGCGGCTTCGGGCGTGGTCAGCCCGGTTGCCGGATGGCCATAGAATTTGCGCGCGGCGGCGTCGATGCCATAGGCGCCGCCACCGAAATACACCCGGTTCAGATACAGCTCCATAATCTGTTGCTTGGTGAATTTGCGCTCGATGGCGAGCGCGTAGATCATTTCGCGAATCTTCCGGTCGTAGGTTTGCGTCGCGGTCAGGAAGATGTTGCGCGACAATTGCTGGGTGATGGTGGAGGCGCCCTGCACCTTTTTGCCGGCGCGGAAATTCACCCAGATCGAGCGCGCGATGCCGATCGGATCGATGCCCGGATGCCAGTCAAACCGCCGGTCCTCCACCGCCTTCATCGCCTCCACCATTTCCGCGGGGATCTCGCGATAGGGCAGCCAGCGGCCATAGGAGGGACCAATGGTGACCAGCTCCGTGCCGTCTGACGCGCGGATGACCACGGACTGGCCCTGCGGGGTCTTCATCATCTCCTGATAGGAGGGGAGCGAGGCGGTGGTGATGGCGACCGCCGCGATGATGCCGATGGCGGCTATAATGGCAAAGGCCGCGCCCCAGCCCAGCAGGCCGATGGCGAAACGCCGCAGGAATGGCCGCTGCTTCGGCTTCTTGCTGCGAGGATTGGGCGCGTTCATGGGATGGCGGTCACATAAGCCGATGCGGCCCTTGCCACAAGATGAATGGCGGCGGAGAAGATTGCGCCGGCGGACCGGGGGGGCTAAGCGGCGCGGGCATTTTTCTTGTGGGATGAAGCCATGGCTGGTGATGTGAAGAAGGTGGTTCTGGCGTTTTCGGGCGGGCTCGACACGTCGGTCATTCTGAAATGGCTGCAAACCGAATATGGCTGCGAGGTGGTGACCTTCACCGCCGATCTGGGGCAGGGCGAAGAACTGGAACCCGCACGCGCCAAGGCCGAGCTGATGGGCGTGAAGCAGATTTTCATCGACGATCTGCGCGAGGAGTTTGTGCGGGATTTTGTGGCGCCGATGATGCGCTCCAACGCGCTGTATGAAGGGCAGTATCTGCTGGGCACCTCCATTGCCCGGCCGCTGATCGCCAAGCGGCAGATCGAAATTGCCAAAATGGTTGGCGCCGACGCGGTGAGCCATGGTGCGACCGGCAAGGGCAATGATCAGGTGCGGTTCGAGCTGGGCTATTATGCGCTGGCACCCGACATCCGCATCATCGCCCCCTGGCGCGAATGGGACCTGACGAGCCGCGAAGCACTGATTGCGTTCGCCGAACAGCATCAGATTCCGGTGGCGAAAGACAAGCGCGGCGAAGCGCCTTTCTCTACCGACGCGAACCTGCTGCACACGTCAAGCGAAGGCAAGGTGCTGGAAGATCCGTGGGAAGAAGTGCCGGACTATGTCTATTCCCGCACCGACAACCCCGAAACCGCGCCCGATGTGCCGGAATATATCATGATCGACTTTGAACGCGGCGACCCGGTGGCGGTGAACGGCGAAGGGCTGTCGCCGGCCACGCTGCTGAAAAAGCTCAATGATCTTGGCAAGCTGCACGGCATCGGCCGGCTCGATCTGGTGGAAAACCGCTTTGTCGGCATGAAATCGCGCGGCATGTATGAAACGCCGGGCGGCACCATCTGGCACGCCGCGCACCGCGGCATCGAATCGATCACGCTGGACCGGGGTGCCGCGCATCTGAAAGACGAGCTGGCGGTGCGCTATGCGGAGCTGATCTACAATGGCTTCTGGTTCGCGCCGGAACGCGAGATGCTGCAAGCCGCCATCGACCTTAGCCAGGACAAGGTGACCGGCACGGTGCGGCTGAAGCTCTACAAGGGCAGCGTGTCGGTCGTGGGGCGGAAGTCGCCCTTCAGCCTGTACAGCCCGAAGATCGTGACGTTCGAGGATGATGCCGGCGCTTATGACCAGCGCGACGCCAAGGGCTTCATCAAGCTGAACGCCCTGCGGCTGCGGCTGCTGGGTCAGCGCGATCGGGGGTAGTTTTGGCGGGGGTGGTTTGGGCGGGGGGTGCGTTATTGGCGCGCCCCCACCCCCGGCCCCTCCGTGCAAGGGGAGGGGAGGAAGTAAGCGCTACACTCTCCCCTCCCCTTGCACGGAGGGGTTGGGGGTGGGGTCAGCAACGGCGCGGTGGGGTCAGCAATGCTGCATAAGGTCGGCCCCTGTCCGCCTAGGTCCGGAACAGCGCCTTGAACCGAAAAAAGGTGACGGCGGCGGCGCAGAGCATCCCCGCTGCTATCGCCGCGGCGTGCGTTACACCCAGCCGCACCGCCAGCGCGAAGGCGGGATAGTTGACGACAATGCCCAGCGCCGCCGCCAGCGCATAGGCGCGCACCTCGGCCCATGTCGGCCGGCCGGCGGCGCGGAAGGTGAACCAGCGGTTGAGGAAAAATCCGACGCACACCGAGCCGGCCAGCGACAGGAGGCGTCCGGCATAGGGGCTGGTGCCCAGCGCCGACAGGCCGGCCAGAATCGCCCAGTCCACCAGAAAGATGACCGGCGCGACAAGGCCAAAGCGCAGCGCCTGACCAATGGCTGTGGATTGCGGCTTCACCCCGCCGGCAAAGAGCAAGCAGCATGGTTGGTCAAGAGCGGCATCGAGGCTAAGGGAGGCATGGAAGGAGCAAATGCCATGGCGGCAATGACGGACGGACGGGTGTTTCGGCAGACGCTGGTGGCACTGCTGGCGGCGGGTTTTGCCGTCATCATCTGGCGGCTGACCGACCTCATCCTGCTGTTGCTGGCGGCCGCGCTGGTGGCCTTCATGTTCTTCCGCTTTGCGATCATGCTGAAGAAATGGCTGCGTGTGCCGTTTGCGATTGCCCTGTCGCTGGCGGTGACCCTGCCCATCATCTTGATCATCTTTATATTCTGGGCCTTTGGCGCCATGATGACCGAACAGTTCGTCATCCTGTTCGACAAATTGCCCGCCGCCTTCAAATTTGCGGAAAACTGGCTGCACACCAGCAGCGTCGGCCAGCGCATCCTGACAAACGCCAGTGCCCTGACGCCCGATGGCGGCAGCGTCGTCAACATGCTGCAAACGGTGATCGCCAGCCTCTCCACCGTGGTGACAAGCCTTGTCGTGGTGCTGATTGCCGGCATCTATCTGGCCGCCCAGCCAAGACTTTATGGTGAAGGCGTGCTGGTGCTGCTGCCGCACGGCGCGCGTGCCAGGACGGCAGAGACGACAAAGGCGGTGATGGAGGCGATCGGCGCCTGGCTGCGGGCGCAGGCGATTTCTATGCTGTTCATCGGCGTGTTCACCAGCGTCGCCTTATCGCTGGTGGGCCTGCCCGCCGCGCCGGCCATCGGACTGGTGGCCGGCCTGTGCGAGTTTGTGCCCTATCTCGGCACCATCGTGGTTGCCGCGCCGGCTATCATCCTGGGCTTTTCCATCAGCCCGGAAACCGGCATCTGGACGGTGGTTGCCATCGTGGTGGTGCAGCAGGTGCAGGGCAATATCGTCACGCCGCTGGTTCAGAGCCGCGTGTCGGAACTGCCGCCCGCGCTTACCATCTTTTCGCTGATTGCGTTCGGCGTGCTGCTGGGGCCGATGGGCGTGATCCTTGCCGTGCCGATGACGGTGGTGGGTTTGACGCTGGTGAAGGAATTGTGGGTGCGGCCGGTGAACCGGCCGGCCTGAGGTGGCGCCTGTGGGCCGACCCCACCCCCGGCCCCTCCGTACAAGGGGAGGGGGGAAGGTAGCACAACACTCTCCCCTCCCCTTTAGGAGAGGGGCCGGGGGTGGGGTCGGCGACGTTGCGCCAGAGCGGCCACGCCGCCCTTACTGCGAAGGCGTCAGCCCCATTTCGCGCAGCAGATGGTGCGCGCCGTCCACCTTGTCCATCACCCAGAAGATATAGCGGCTGTCCACCGCGATGGTGCGGTTGGTGGCATCGTCCACCGCCCAGTCCGACAACATGCCTTCCAGCGTGCCATCGAACGCCAGCCCGACAAATTCGCCGCGCGCGTTCAGCACGGCGGAGCCGCTGTTGCCGTTGGTGATGTCGGTGGTGGAGAGATTGTTGACCGGCAGCGTGCCCAGCGCCGGCGAGGCCCATTTGCCCCAGTTCCCCGCCTTCACCGCTGCCAGCAGCCGGGCCGGGCTGTTGAACGGCTCCTTGCCGCTTTCCTTCTCCAGGAGGCCGCGCGGGGTGGTAAAGGCCGTCCAGGCCTTGCCATCCTCGATTGGCCGGCCCTGCACCTGGCCATAGGTGAAGCGAAGCGAACCATTGGCATCGGGATAGAGCAGTTGCCCCTGTGCCGCGGCATGCGCCTGCACGGCGGCCATAAAGGGCACGCGGGTGGCGTGCAGGCGGCCAAGCCGGTCCTTCATGCGCGATTCGCTCACCATGTCGGCGGCGAAGCTCGCCACGGCGACGCGGATGAACGGGTCTTCAGAGGCGGCGAAGGCTTCCACCGGCCGGTCCAGCCAGGCCAGCCGTTCGGCCGCGCTGGTCAGCTGCGTGCCGGCATAGAGGCGATCCAGGCCGATTTCCGCGATGGCTTTTTCCAGCGCCAGATTGCGCTGCGCTTCCGGCAGCTTCTGCACTTCGGCCAGCGCCTGTTCCAGCACCAGCCGGTCGATGCGCGCCACAAAGCGGCGGTCGATCAGATTCAGCCGGTCGATCAGCAGCTGGCGGTCGCGGTCCTGAAAGCCGGGCTCGCGCTCGGCATCGGGCCTGGCGCGTTCGTTGGCCCAGCGGAACAGCTGGCGCGCGGCCGACAGCAGCTGCGCGCGGTTCAACGTGCCGTTCACCAGCGTGGCGCGGGTGGCGACCAGTTCCTCGTTGATGATGGCGTCATAATTGCTGATCGCCAGCGCATGCGTGCGGCGGTTTTCCGGCCGCGCGGCCCATTCGCTCAGCGCCGCGCCGGCGCGCGCCTTGGTGCCGGCCAGATCGGCCGTTACCGCCGCATCCATCTGGCCCTTGATCTTCTTCTTGTAATTGTCTGACCCCTTCAGGATCGAGGCATAGGCGATATGGTCCGCCTCCGTCTTGCTTTCGCGCATCAACAGGTCGGAATATTCCGTCAGCAGCCGCTGCTGCGTCGGATAGATGTCGCTGTAATAGGCGGTGGTTTCCGCCGCCGTCCGATAGCGTTCCGTCACGCCGGGGAAGCCGGCGATCATCACGAAATCGCCCTCTTTCAAATCGCCGGTGGCGGGCTTCAGGAAGGCGCGCGGCTGATAGGGCACATTGGCTTTGCTGAACGCCGCCGGGTTGCCGTCTGCACCGACATAGGCGCGATAGAAGGAGAAGTCGCCGGTGTGGCGCGGCCACATCCAATTATCGATCTCGCCGCCATAATTGCCGACGCTGCCGGCCGGCGCATAGACCAGCCGCACGTCGCGGATTTCGATCATCCGCTGCAAATACCAGGTGCCGCCACCAAAATAGGATCGCACGTCGCAGCGGCGGCCGGGGGTCTGTTCGCAGGCAGAGATGAGGGCCTTGCGGTTTGCCTCCACCATATCGGTGCGGGCCTTGCCGGTAACAGCGGGCGTTATGCCCTTCAGCATGGGGGCCGACACATCTGTCAGCGCCTCCATCACCAGCACGCGGCTGCCGGGCGCGGCCGGCAGTTCATCGGCCAGCGTTTTTGCCAGGAAACCATTGGTCAGCAGATCATTGCCGGCCGAGGAATTATATTGGATGGAGCCATAGGCGCAGTGGTGATTGGTGGCGACCAGGCCCTTGGGCGACAGGAAGCTCGCCGAACAGCCAGCCAGCGAGGCGATGGCGTTCATCGGCGCGGCGTTCATATCGGCAAGCGCGGCGGCCGGGATTTCAAGACCGGCCTTTTTCAGCTGTTCTGCCATGGCGGGGGCCTGAGACGGCAGCCACATGCCTTCAGCGGCCACCGCCGGCAGGGCGGAGATGAGAAAGATGGCGGAGGCAAGAAGGCGTGCGCGCATGGGAGTCTTTCGGTTGCTGTTCATGCAAGGGGTCGTGCCCCGCAGCACGTGGGGATGTCAACGCCAGCCTCCAATAAACCGCCCACCAACGAAAAAGGGCGGCACCCTGTGGCACCGCCCCAAATCGGGTTGAACCTCGCGACGTGCGCGTCAGGCGACGGCAGCGCGCCGGCGGCGCATCGTTGCACCAACAAGGCCGAAACCGGCAATCAGCATCGCCCAGGTGGCGGGCTCCGGCACCACCGGCCCGCTGGGATCGCGCGCGCCGGTAACGGTCAGCCGGCCGGCCTGATCGGCGCCGAACAGGATCGTCTCATAAACCCCGTTCGTGGTCATGGCTGCGATGTCGAAATAATAGAAATTGCCCCCGGCATCATTGTCATCCGGATTACTGAACGAATGCGAGATGGTGACACTGTCGGCGAAAAAGCCAAACAGGATTTCCTGATCGATGCACACCGGATTGCCGAAGCTTGCAAAAACCGTGCAGCTGGTCAGCGAAGCCAAAGGCAGAACCGTGTCGACGGTAATGGGACTTGCCAGCGTCACTTCGAAGCCGCCCGAATAGGTGGTCGTGTCGTTCGGGCCGCGGCCGAACGAGCTGAACGCTTCGAACACATAGGTGACGGCGCTGGCGCTGCCGGCAGAAAGCAGGATGGCGGGCACCACGAGCAATTTGGCAAAGGTCATTGTTCAATCCCCCACTGGGCAAAAGGCCGGTATCGCCCCCATAGCAGACCGTCCTTGCCAGTTTTCATTACCATTTCGGCTGCAGCCTTGCAATCACGCTTTTGGCCCCGGCACCGGTCTCGCCTCACCCTGCAGCGCCGGGTAAGCAGTCCCGATGCACAGCCTTCCCCCCGCCATCGTGCACTGGTTTTCGGAACGCGGCTGGGCCGTGCGCCCGCACCAACTGGCGATGTTGGAGGCCGCGCGCGCCGGCGACCATGCGCTGCTGCTGGCAGCCACCGGATCGGGCAAGACGCTGGCGGGCTTCCTCCCGGTGCTGGCGGACGCGGCCGATGGCCGGCCGGCTGTGGGCTGCCGTGCCATCTATGTCTCGCCGTTAAAGGCGCTCGCCGCCGATATCGCGCGCAACCTGATGGGGCCGGTGGCCGACATGGGCCTGCCGCTGCGCATCGAAACCCGCACCGGCGACGACAGCAGCGAACGCAAGGCGCGCCAGCGCGGCGATCCGCCGGATATTCTGCTGACCACACCCGAAAGCCTCAGCCTGTTGCTGAGCTATCCCGACGCGCGGCCGATGCTGGCCGGGGTGGAGACGCTGATCATCGATGAAATCCACGCCTTTGCCAATTCGAAACGCGGCGATCTCCTCACATTGGCGGCGGCGCATATGCAGGCGCTGAACCCGGCGCTGCGGCGCGTGGGATTGTCGGCCACTGTGGCCGATGGGCCTGCCACGGCGCACTGGCTCACCGGCGCGACTGCCCGGCCGCACAGCTCCGGCATGTCCTCCCAGCCGCACGCCTCCGGCATGTCCTCCCAGCCGCACGCCTCCGGCATGTCCTCCCAGCCGCACGCCTCCGGCGTGTCCACCCAGCCGCACGCCTCCGGCGTGTCCACCCGCATCATCCGCACGACGGATGCGGTGCCGGCCGACATCCGCATCCTGGTGCCCGATGGCCGCATCCCATGGTCTGGCCACAACGGCCGCCACGCCGCGAAGGAGGTGGTGGAACTGATCCGCCGGCACCGCCAGACCATCGTGTTCGTCAACAGCCGCGCGCTTGCCGAGCTGATGTTCCGCGCGCTTTGGTCGGTGAATGACGAGGCGCTGCCCATCGGCATCCACCATGGCTCGCTGGCGGCCGGGGCGCGGGCGAAAACCGAAGCGGCGCTGGCGTCCGGCCGGCTGCGGGCGGTGGTGGCGACCTCCAGCCTCGATCTGGGCATCGACTGGGGTGATGTTGATCTGGTGGTGCAGATGGGCGCGCCCAAGGGCGCGTCGCGCCTGATCCAGCGCACCGGCCGCTCCAATCACCGCATGGATGCCGCGTCCAAGGCCATCATCGTGCCGGGAAACCGCTTCGAATATCTGGAGGCGCTGGCCGCGCATGACGCCGTGGCCGAGGGCGAGCTGGACCATGAACCCTTCCGCCCCGGCGGGCTGGACGTGCTGGCGCAGCATATGGTGGGGCTGGCGGCCGCCGCGCCCTTCGATGCGGATGCGCTGTTCGATGAAGTCCGCACCGCCGCGCCCTATGCCGGGCTGGAGCGCGCCGCGTTCGACCGGCTGCTCGCCTTCGTCTCCGACGGCGGTTATGCGCTTCGGGCCTATGATCGCTTCCGCCGGCTGCGGCTGGCGGCGGATGGCCTGTGGCACCTTACCCATCCGCGGCTGGCCGGGCAGCACCGGCTGAACGCCGGCGTCATCGTGGAAGCGCCCATGATGGCGGTGCGGCTGGGGCGCGGCAAAGCACTGGGGCAGGTGGAGGAGTGGTTCGCCAGCCAGCTGCGGGTGGGGGACCGGTTCATCTTTGCCGGCCTCACGCTGGAGCTGACCGGCACATCACAGACGGATCTGTTTGTGCGGCCGGGGCGCGGCGAGCCGTCCGTTCCCGCCTATGTCGGCGGGCGGATGCCGCTCACCACCAATCTGGCGGCGCGGGTGCGGCGCATGATCGCCGATCCGGCGCACTGGGCGCGGATGCCGCAACCGGTGCGCGAATGGCTGGATATGCAGCAGCGCCTTTCCATATTGCCGCCGGCCGATCGCCTGCTGGTGGAGCTGTTCCCGCGCGACGACCGGCAATGGATGGTGATCTACGGCTTTGAAGGCCGCAACGCGCACCAGTCTCTGGGCATGCTGCTGACAAGCCGGATGGAGCGGCTGGGGCTGAAGCCGCTGGGGTTTGTCGCGACCGACTATGTGCTGGGGGTGTGGAGCGTCGAGCCAGTGCCGGACCCGGCGCCGCTGCTGTCGCGCGACATAATGGCCGACGAGCTGGAGCAGTGGATTCGCACCACGCCCTTCCTGCGCCGTGCCTTTCGCGATGTGGCGGTGGTTTCCGGCCTCGTCGAACGGCAGCAGCCCGGCCGGCGCAAATCCGGGCGGGCGATGCTCGCCTCCACCGACCTTATCTTCGATGTGCTCGCCCGGCACGAACCCGGCCATCTGCTGATGGACGCCGCCTGGACCGAGGCGCGCGGGCGGCTGACCGACATCGCGCGACTCGAATCGCTGCTGGCGCGTGCAGGCACCCAAATGCTGGTGCAGCGGCTGGCAAAGGTGTCGCCGCTCGCCGTACCGGTGCTGCTGGAAGTGGGCCGCGAGGGGGTGAGCGACGCGACGGATGCCGCGCTGCTGGCCGAACTGGTCGCGGAAACAGCGGCCGGGTGAGGCTTTCGGGCAACACTGCCCTCTTTGTCATCAATCTGACACGCGATGGCAATTTTTGTGCAACGCAACGGCAACCTTGCTGACACGCGCGCTTTGTAGGGGGCAGCAGCCGCACGGCCGCCACGGGGGCGGAGCGCGGACCGAATTCTTCCCGGATCGCATGTCCGGGCAACCCAAGGGGATTATATGTCTAAGCTTCGCGCCCTGCTTCTGCTTGGTTCCGCCGTTGCGCTCGCCGCCTGCACCGGCGCCACCGATGTGGCATCCCCCGGCGATGGCGTGATCATCGTGCCGACGCCCACGCCCACGCCGACGCCGACCCCCACGCCGACGCCGACGCCCACACCGACGCCCACCCCCGGCCCGGACGCCGATTGCCCCACCGGCACCAACAATGTCGGCACCATCACGTCGGGCGGCTCGGAGTTCCGCAACTGCCAGCTGACCGGCACGATCACCGGTAACGTCCTGCTGCCCTTCCGTTCCGGCACGCTCTATTCGCTTTCCGGCGAAGTGGCGGTTGGCCGCGACGTGGGTGCTGCCGGCACGGCGGCCAACGGTGCGCAGGGCATCCTCTCCATCGAGCCTGGCGTTGTCGTCTTCGGTTCGTCGGGCGCTGACTTCCTCGTGGTGAACCGCGGCTCGCGCCTGAACGCCGAGGGCACCGCCACGCGGCCCATCGTGTTCACCAGCCGCACCAACATCCAGGGCACCGCCGGCGCCGACACCATCGGCCAATGGGGTGGCATCGTCATCCTGGGCCGCGCGCCGATCAACAATTGCCCGACCGAGAACCAGAACACGATCCTGTGCGAATCGATCGTCGAAGGTCCGTCCGCTGCCCGCTTTGGCGGCCTCACGGTCAACGACACGTCGGGCTCGCTGCGCTTTGTGCAGGTGCGTTTCCCCGGCTTCGAAGTGACGCCCGGCAACGAGCTGAACGGCATCACGATGGCCGGCGTCGGCAATGCCACGGGTTTCGAAAATGTGCAGGTCCACAACAGCTCGGACGATGGCATCGAATGGTTCGGTGGCCGGGTGAACGGCCGCTATCTGGTGCTCAGCGGCATCGACGATGACGCGCTCGACACCGATTTCGGCTACAAGGGTCTCAACCAGTTCGTGCTGGTGAACGGCCGCTCCACCGGTGGCGACCGCGCCATCGAGGCCGACACCGCCGGCAACGACACGCGCACGCCGCGGTCCAACCCGCTGTTCGCCAACCTGACGATCATCTCCAACCGCGCAGCGGCCGCCGTGCTGCAACGCGGTGGTACGGACTTCCGCATCTACAATTCGATCATCCGCTCCACCGCCACGGGCTCCGCCTGTGTGCAGATGGCGAACGCCTTCACTATCGCTGCTGCCAACGCCGCGCTGGACAAGGTTGGCGCGCCGGTGTTCCGTTCCACCTTCCTGTCCTGCGGTGCCGGACCGGCGCAGGCCGGCGCGGACATCACCGTTGATCAGATCCGCACCATCCTGACAGGCCATAACAATGTTCTGGAAGGCACCAGCACGCTCACCAACACCTTCATGCCCGGCGCCAACGAGCTGGCCGTGGTGACGACGCCGGTCGCCACCATTTCGCCCACGCTCATCAACACCAGCTATATCGGTGCCTTCAGCAGCGCGACCGACACCTGGTTCAACGGCTGGGCCTGCGGTCTGGGCGGCACCACGCTGGCCTGCACCGAAGCGCCGCGTCCGCGCGGGTCCTGAGGATGAGCGGCGCGCGGGGGTTCTCCCCGCGCGCCGGCCCTCCGGGCGTTTGCGGATGATGATCGGGAGTTGATATGATGTTGAGGTTCGAATTTGGCCGGCTGCTGCTCCTGACCACGGCGCTTGTCGCCGTGCCTGCGCTGGCGCAGACGGCAACAACCGCCGCGCCGCCCGAAGAGCAAGCGCCCGATGTGGACGTGGTCGCCCCCGGCGTCGGCGGTCTGGACGGCGAGGATATTGTCGTTATCGGTCGCTCCATCCCCAATGAAGTCCGGGCCACGCCTTCGGTCGTCTCGCTGCTCTCGCGGGCCGACATCGAGCGTAGCGGCGAAGGCGATATTGCCGGCGCCCTGCAACGCGTCTCCGGCCTGTCGCTGGTTGGCGGCAAATATGTCTATGTGCGCGGCCTTGGCGAACGCTACTCCTCCGCCCTGCTGAACGGCCTGCCGCTCCCCTCGCCGGAGCCGCTGAAGCGCGTCGTCCCGCTCGACATCTTCCCGACGAGCGTTATCGCATCCTCGGTCGTGCAGAAAAGCTATTCGCCCAACTTCCCCGGCGAATTCGGCGGCGGCGTCATCAACCTCACCTCGCGCGCCATCCCGGAAGAACGCTTCCTCGAAGTGGGCGGCAGCGTTGGCGGCAACACCATCACCACCGGCCAGCTGGGCTACACGCATTACGGCTCGCGCTCGGACTGGACCGGCTTTGACAATGGCACGCGTTCGCTGCCCGTGGAGCTGCGGGCCGCCATGCAGACCGACCAGCGGGTGTCCGTGGGCGAAACCTTCAGCCTCGCGCGGATGCAGACGATTACGGCGAGCCTGGTCAACGCGCCGACCAATCTCATCCAGCGCAACGACACCATCCCCGCCGACATGGGCGTTTCGCTCACCATGGGCGACAGCTGGGACATGGGCGAGAACCGCCTGGGTGTCATCGCCGCCTTTGGCTGGAAGAATGGCTGGGAAACCCAGGGCGGCCTGCAACAGACCGCCGCCGGCGTGGCGCAACTGCCCGGCGGTGAGCTTGGCCTGCGCGCCGACCAGGATTATCGCTTCCTCTCCACCGAAAACCGCATCACGGTGAACGGCCTGTTCGGCGTCGGCTTTGAATATGGCGAGCATGTGCTGCGCTGGACCAATGTGTTCGTGCGGGATTCGCTGAAGGAATCGCGCATCCAGTCCGGCCTCGACGAAGTGAATGTCGGCAACGACAATCCGGTCAACCGCAACTACACCAGCTGGATCGAGCGCCAGCTGTTCACCACCCAGCTGGTCAACGAATTCACCTTTGGCGACTGGACGGTGAACGCCCGCGGCACCTACGCCCGGTCAGACCGGCGCGCGCCCTATGAGCGGCTGAACAGCTATGTCTGGAACGCCGAGGTCGATGGCTATATCAATGATCTCACCTCCAACGGTGCCCGTTCCACCATCGCCTTCTCCACGCTGAAGGACGAAGTCGCGGCCGGCGCGTTCGATGTGGGCTATACGCTTCCCGTGAGCCGCCCGGTGAAACTGTCGGCCGGCTACGCCTATTCCGACAACAAGCGTTCCGCCGAGCGCCGCGATTTCCGCTATGTTGTCGCCAGTGGCACCTCGCTGCCGCTGGCCGTCGCGCAAACACGGCCGGACTATCTCCTCTCCTCCTTCAACACCTTCGCCTATGATGTTGTGCTGCAGGAAGTGTCCGGCGCGCAGGGCGCTGCCCGTTATGACGCCGGCCTTGCCGTGCATGGCATCTATGGCCAGATCGAAGCCGAGCTGTTCGACGGTTTCCGCATCCAGGGCGGCGTGCGTTATGAAGATGGCGAGCAATATGTCGCCCCGCAGGCGATGTTCGGCGGGCCGGCGCTGACCCGCACCGAGATCAATGAAAATTACTGGCTGCCCGGTGTCACCATCACCTGGAACTTCGCCGAGGACATGCAGTTCCGCGTCGCCGGTTCCAAGACGCTGGCCCGCCCGCAGTTCCGCGAACTGGCACCGCAATCCTATCGCGACACCGACACCGACCGCACCGCCTTTGGCAACCAGTATCTTGTGGACAGCGAGCTCACCAACTTCGAAGGCCGGTATGAATGGTTCTTTGCGCGCGACGAGCGGCTGGTGCTGTCGGGCTTCTACAAGAAGATCGACAGGCCGATCGAAACCATCTCGTTCGACGCCGGCGGCACCTTCGCCACCACATTCGCCAATGCGCCGGAGGGCGAACTTTATGGCGTGGAAGCCGAAGTTGTGAAGCTGTTCCATCTGGACGGTGCCACCGGTCTGTTCGAGGGCCGCAGCATCATGATTTCCGGCAATTACACCTGGTCGAAGTCCAAGATCAAAGTCGGCCCGGATGACATCTTCATCAACGAGGCCGGCGAGGAACGCCCCGCCAGCACCTTCTTCCGCGACGGCCAGCCGCTGACCGGCCAGTCCGAACATGTGGCCAACGTCCAGCTTGGCCTCTCGCGCGCGGAAGGCCTTTCTGAACAGACGCTGATGCTGAACTATGCCAGCGACCGGGTGACGCAACGCGGCCCGCTGGGGACGCCCGATTATTTCGAGCGGCCCGGCGTGCAACTGGATTTCGTGATGCGCGAAGAAGTGAAGTTCGGCGGCACCCCCGTTGAGCTGCAATTCGAAGCCCGCAACATCACCGGCACCAAATATCAGGAATTGCAGGAACTGGGCGACAGCCTGATCCACATCAACAGCTACCGCCGCGGCACCAGCCTTTCGATCGGCGTGAAGGCGAAGTTCTGAAGCTGCTGATGCTGTGATGTTGCAGGCCCCGCCGCGAGGTCGCTGACCCCGCCGCGAGGTCGCTGACCCCGCCGCGATGTTGCTGACCCCACCGCG
>DITZ01000002.1 GCA_002422985.1 Sphingomonadales bacterium UBA6171 | reverse complement strand
CGTGCTTGACACGGGGCAGGGCTTTTGCGCCTCACCGGCAACAGACAGCCCTGCCCCGTGTCAAGCACGGGGTGACGACTAAGGGAGGCGTAAGCGCACGCTTCAGGGCGCGGCCATCGCGCGCATCAAGGCGTAGCCATCACACGCTTCAGGGCGCGGCTATCACACCCCTAAGCCCCCAATATCGCGCGAGCCTCCCGCGCATCCCGCGCGATTTGCGCTTTCAGTGCCTCCAGCCCGTCCAGCACACGCTCCTCCCGGATATAATCCACCAGCGCGATGTCGAGCGTCTTGCCATACAGATCGCCGCTCCAGTCAAGCAGCCAGGTTTCCAGCAATTCCCTTGGCGGGCTGAACATCGGCCGCACGCCCAGATTGGCGACGCCGGGCACGACCGACCCGTCCGGCAGCCGGGCGCGCACCGCATAAACACCATAGCGCGGCCGCAGATAGGCACCCAGGTCGATATTGGCGGTCGGCACGCCGATGCTGCGTCCGCGCTTGTCGCCGTGGATCACTTCGCCGCGCACCGCAAAGGGGCGGGTCAGCAGCGCGGCCGCCATGCGCGCGTCGCCGGCCTGCAACGCCGCCCGCACCCGGGTGGAGGAAATGCTGCGCTCCCCGTCCGCCACCGGCGCAACAGCGGTGGCGGTAAAGCCATGCGCCGCCGCATCCGCGGCCAGCGTCGCGGCACTGCCCGAACGGCCCTTGCCAAAGGTGAAATCCTCGCCGGTCACCACATGCGACACACCCAGCCGGTCCCGCAGCCATTCCCCCATGAAGGCCGGCGCGCTCAGCCCGGCCAGCGCCGTGTTGAACGGGATGACAATGGTCCCGTCCAGCCCCAGCCCGGCGAACAGCTCCAGCTTCTGCGACAAAGAGGTGAGCGCGAAAGGCGGCGCATCGGGCCGGAAATGCCGCGCCGGGTGCGGATCAAAGGTCGCCACCAGCGCCGGCACGCCATGCGCGCGCGCATGGGCGATGGCGGCACCAATAACCGCCTGATGCCCCAGATGCACCCCGTCGAAATTGCCCAGCGCCAGCGCGCCACCGCGCAGGGCATCGGGCAGGGCAGGCAACAGCTTCGCCGGATCAGCGGCATTTTTCTGAATCAGCAACATGACATCATGGCCGTTAGCGCCTGAAACCCGGTTCCGCTAGCGACGCGCGAGCGTGATATAGCTATGCGTCTCATGCACTTCCCGCGCCACTTCCTGCCAGCGGTCCGGCGCCGGCGCCGGGAAGAAGGCGTCGCCGTCGGGCGCGCCCCTCACCCGCGTCAGCTCGATGCGCGTCGCGATCGGCATGGCGAGCGCATAGATTTCCGCCCCGCCGATCACCATCAGCTCCGCCACCCGCGTGCGCGGGTCCAGCCCGGCAGCGGCAATGGCTTCGGCCAGATTGGGCACCACCGTCACCCCGTCGGCCCGCCATCCGGGCTGGCGGGTCAGCACGATATTCTGCCGGCCGGGCAGAGCTTTGCCGATGGATTCGAAGGTCTTGCGCCCCATCACCACCGGCTTGCCCACTGTCAGCCGCTTAAAGCGCTTCAGATCATCCGGCAGGTGCCAGGGCATCGCGCCATCGCGGCCGATTACGCCATTTTCCGCCGCCGCCACAATCAGGGTCACATCCATGGCGCTGCCCTTAGCGTATCGCACCAAGTGGCAGAAGGGCCGGGCCGTCCGCTGTCTCCACGCGCACCACCGGCACATCAAACAGCAGCGACAGCGCCGCCGGGGTCAGCACCTCCGTCGCCCGCCCCTGCCGCACCGCCTTGCCATCCCGCATCAGCACCGCCCGGTCGGCGATTCGCGCCGCCGCCGACAGATCATGCAGCACCAGCGCCACCGCCGCGCCACGGTCTGCCAGCGCGCGGAACAGCCGCAGCATTTCCAGCTGATGCCGGGGGTCCAGATTGGCGAGCGGCTCATCCGCCAGGATAACCGCCGGCTGCCCGGCAATCATGCGCGCCGCCAGCACCCGCGCCCGTTCTCCGCCCGAAAGCTGGTTTGCCGGCCGACCGGCCAGCGCCGCCACATCCGCCAGCCGCATCGCTGTGGCAATCGCCTGCCGGTCTTCGGCTGCAAGCCCGGCAAAGGCCCCCCGGTGCGGCAGCCGGCCCAGCGCCACCACCGCCTCCACCAGCAGCCCCCAGTGCAGATCGGGCGCCTGCGGCAGATAGCCGATGCGCCGCGCCCGCGCGCGCGGTTCCATGGCCGCCAGCGCCACGCCGTCCAGCGTCACCCCGCCCGATGCCGGCACACTCAGCCCGGCCAGCGCCGTCAACAGGCTGGTTTTCCCCGCGCCATTCGGCCCCAGAATCACCGTCACCTCGCCCGGCGGCAGCGCCAGCGACAGGCCATGCACCACCGGGCGCCCCCCGCGCCGCACCACCAGCGCATCGGCCTGCAAAAGGCTCATCCGATGCGCCCCCGGTGCCGCCACAGCAGCAGCAGGAAAAAGGGCGCACCGATCAGCGCCATGGCAATCCCCAGCTTCAGTTCCTGCGCGCCCGGCACCAGCCGCACCAGCGCATCCGCCGTCAGCAGCAGCGCAGCGCCGCCCAGCGCCGACGGCAGGATGATGGCCGACGGCTGCTCCCCCGCCAGCGGCCGCAGCAGATGCGGCACGATCAGCCCCACAAAGCCCACCACGCCGGAAACCGCCACCCCCGCCCCCACGCCCAGCCCGGTGCCCAGCATGATCAGCGCCTGCATGCGCCCGATGCGCACCCCCAGCGAACGCGCCGTCTCCTCGCCCAGGCTCAGCGCGTCCAGCGCGCGGGCGGCGGGCATCAGCAGCGCCAGCCCCAGCGCAATGAAGGGCAAAGCCCGCGCCGCATCCGCCATGGTCCGGTCGGTCAATGCCCCCATCGACCAGGTGACAATCTCCCCCAGCGCAAAGGGCGTTGGTGCCAGGCTGATCAGCAGCGCCATCAGGCTGCCGGCCAGCGTGGACAGGATCACCCCCGCCAGAATGAACATGGTCGTCGACGCCCCGCCGCCCACCAGCAGCAACAGCAGCGCCATCGCCACCACCGCGCCGGCCATCCCGGCAGCCGACACGATCGCCGGCGTCGCCGCCGCGCCAAGAAAGATGGCCAGCACCGACCCCAGCGCCGCGCTCGCCGAAATGCCCAGCACCGCCGGATCCGCCAGCGGGTTCCGCAGCCACCCCTGCAAGGCCGCGCCCGCCGCCCCCAGCATCGCGCCGATGCCCAAAGCCAGCAGCGCGCGCGGCAGGCGCAATTCCGCCATGATCAGCGCATCAGCGCTGCCCGCCGCCAGCCCGAATGGCGGGATAAACACTTTCCCCGCCGACAGGTTGAACAGAAAGGCCAGCGCCACCAGCAGCGCCAGCGCCGCGGCCAGTGCCGCCGGCCTCATGGCCTCACCCCGCGCCGTATCTCCGCCAGCCGCGCCGCCGCCCGCGCCATGCCCGGCCCCGCACAGGCGAACAGATTGCCCGGAAAGCGCACGGCCCGCACACCGGCGCGCCGCAGCACCGGATGCAGCCTTTCCGGCCGGTCGGTCAGCAGCAGCCCCGGTGATCGCCGCACCAGTGGCTCCACCGCGGCCATATCCCACATCCCCAGCCCATAAGCGGCGGACTGATTGCGGAACCCGGCATGGCCCATCAGCTGCACGATCAGCGTCCCCTCCCCCGGCGTCAGCCCGGACGACATGCGGATCAGCGCCGGCGTCTGCGCGCCCACATGGCGCGATGCCAGCAGCGCCCGGTCAATCGCCCGCACCATCGCCAACCCGCGCTCGGCATGCCCCGCCGCCCGCGCCACCGCCAGCACCTGCGCATGCGATTCCGCCACGCTGCCCGGCACGCCAAATTCCTGTGTCTGCACGCCCATCCTCTGCAACGCCGCCTTGGTGGCAAGCGGCGTATGCAGGCTCAGCAGCACCAGATCCGGCCGCAGCGCCATCACCTCCTCGGCCGTGCCAAAATGCGCCGGAAACCGCCGCGCCACCGCCGGATTCATCGCGCTGGCGGCGGCATCATGGCTCCAGTGGCTGATGCCGGCAATCTGCCGCGCATCCGCCACCCCCACCAATATCTGATCAATGCAGGGGTTCATGCTCACAATGCGCTGCGGCGACGCCGCGGCCGGCCCGGCCGCGGCGAACAGCAGCAACAGCAGCCTAAAGCCGCGCATTCAGCCCCACAAACAGCTGACGGCCCGGCTGGCCATACAGATAGGCCGTCTCATAGCGCGCATCGGTCACATTCATCACCCGCGCCGTCAGGTCGAAATTCCGCCCCAAAGGCACCGCCGCGCGCAGATCGAGCGTGACTGTGCCCTGCATCCACCGGCTGTTCGCCGCATCGTCAAAGCTCCCCGACGCATGGCTCAGCGTTGCGCCAAAGCCCGGCCCGGCCTTCAGCATATAATCCGCCACCAGGCTCAGACTATGCTCCGGCCGCCGCGCCAGCGCATTCCCCTGATTGGCGCCTTCAGACCGGTTTTCCGTCTGCGTCCAGCTATAGGATGCATCCAGCGTAAAGCCTGCCACCGGCTTCATCGCCAGCACCAATTCCAGCCCTTTGGCCGCCGTGCGGGCAATATTGTCATAGGTGCCCCAGGGCCGCCCGGTGCAGATCGGGCGGCTGTTGCCAAAGCAGGAGATGAAGTCGATCTGGTTGCGCGTCCGCCGCTGGAACCAGCTGGCCGAGGCTTTGAGCGTCCCTTCCAGCAGGGCCACATCCGCGCCCGCATCCCAGCTCGTCGCCCGCTCCGGCGCCAGCACTTCATTCCCATAATCAGAGAAAAGCTGATACAAGGTCGGTGCCTTGAACCCCTCGCCATAGCTCGCCCGCAACCGCAGCGGCCCACCGGCAACCGCATAGCTGGCCGAACCGCCAAAGACCGTCGCCCCGCCAAAGCGGCTGTGATCATCGTGCCGCAACCCGGCCAGCGCCGTCAGCCCATCCACCGGCCGCAGCACCGCCTGCACAAAGCCGCCGGTCAGCGTCGAACGGGCGTTGAACGGCACCGGGTCCGGCTCCCACATCGACGGGCTGGCGGTCTCGATACGCGACAGCTCGCGCTCCACCCCAGCAGAGAAGCTCAGCATAGCCGCCGCATCCCACTCCCCGCGCAGATCCAGCCGCTCGATACGACCGGTTGAACGGAAGCTGGTGTCAGGGTCATTGCCCGGCGTGAAGCTGCGCCGCCGGTTATCCGAAATCTGCCAGCCGGCGCGCAGCCGCAGGCCATCGGCCGCATAGCGCAGCCCCACCACGCCGCCCGCATCCCGGTTGCGTTCGCGATCCGCGGTATCGGCAAAGCCATAGCCGGGCGGCGGAAAGCCGTCCACGCCAAATGCCGATGATTGCAGCATCCCGCGCAGGTCCAGCGTCAGCCCCGCCGCCAGCGCCACATCGGCGCGCAATTGCCCGCCGAATGTTTCGAAATCGTCGCGCTCCGCCCCGCCGCGATCTTCCGCAAACGCCGAAATCCCGTCGCTTTTCTGCCAGTTGCCGCCGATCGCCAGCCCCACCGGTCCAAAGGTCGCCGCCGCATCCGCCCTTGCCAGCATGGCGTGGCGCGCGCCGCCCTCGATCCGCGCCGCCAGCGACGGGGCCTCGGTGGGCCCCAGCGTCTCGATCGCAATCACGCCGCCGATCGCCTGCGACCCCCAGGCCAGCGACTGGGCACCGCGCAGAATCTCGATCCGCCCGATATGCGCGCTGCTGATGGTGCCGAAATTCACCCCGCCGCCGGGGCTGGCCGGGTCCGCCATCTTCACGCCATCGACAATCAGCACCGTCTGCTCACCCTCCGCGCCGCGCAGGCGAACGGCGGCAAAGCCCCCCGCCCCGCCATTGCGCGACATGGTCACGCCGGGCGCCAGCCGCAGCACATCCAGCAGCTGCGGTGCCTGCAGGCGGGCAATATCGGCCTGGGTGAAAATCGTGATGCTCGATCCCGTTTCCAGCGCGCTGACCGGCGCACGGGCCGACACGATGATGGGCATGGCCGCCATCGGTGCCGCTTCACCGGCACAGGCCGCCGAAGGCACAAGCGCAAGCGCAGACGCAAATAGGGTGAAATGGCGGGTCATGGGCAATCCTCTCATTCGGTTCGACAAATGTCGCCCGAGCGAAAAGGAAGCCGCCGCCCATGCCATAGTGCAGGGGGCTCACCGCCGGTTCGTTCGCCCCGGAACTCCCGCCGGAACGAATGGACGACCGGGGCAGGCAGGTCTCCTGGCTTCCGGGTCGTCAGCGCTGGATCGTCTTCCCGAGTTCCATCACGGAATCAGTGACATATCGTCCATGCCTACCCGGTTACAGTTGCGGGGACAGCGCCGGAATGGGGGTTTCCCCCGCACCGGCTTCCCTTTTCACCCGGCAGCAATGCCGGGCACCTGCTCCGATGCGCGGCCTAATAGCCCATTTTCGTCAGACTGCAACCGGCGCAGCGATGGCGGGGTGCGGATCATAGCCGCTGATGATGAAATCCTCGAGGCGATAGTCGAACAGGCTGGCGGGCTGGCGCGCGAACTCCAGCAGCGGCCAGTCCCGTGGTTCGCGCGCCAGCTGCGTCTCCACCAGATGCGCGTGATTCTCATAAAGATGCACATCGGCGCCCATCCAGATCAGCTCGCCCGCCACCATGCCCAGCTGCTGCGACAGCATCCGCAGCAACAGGCTGGCTTCCAGGATGTTGAACGGAAAGCCCAGCCCCATGTCGCAGGATCGCTGATAGAGGATGCCCGACAGGCGCGGCGGCCCAAATGGCTGATCTTCCACGAAATATTGATAGGTCATATGGCAGGGCGGCAGCGCCATGTCCGCCAGTTCCGCCACATTCCAGCCGGTGAAGATATGCCGGCGCGACGCCGGATGATGGGCAAGCGATTCCAGCAGCGCGGCGATCTGGTCATGCTCCCGCCCGTCCGGCCCCTGCCAGCGCCGCCACTGCTTGCCATAGACCGGCCCCAGATCGCCCCAGCGGGCGCAGAAGCCATCGTCGGCGATAATGCGCGCCTCGAAATCGTCGCGGCTGATCGCGCTGTCGCCGCTTTCCCGCCGGTATTTGTCCAGCGGCCAGTCCGTCCAGATATGCACGCCTTCGGCCACCAGCGGGCGAATCGAGGTGCTGCCGGTCAGGAACCAGATCAATTCCCTGACCGCGGATTTCCAATACACCCGCTTCGTCGTCAGCAGCGGAATGCGGCCATCCGCCAGCGAAAAGCGCAGCATCGCGCCAAAGCGCGCGCGCGTGCCCACCCCGGTGCGGTCGCGCCGCACAGCGCCATTGGCCCAGATGTCAGCCATCAGGCGGAGGATGTCGGATTCGCTGTTGCAGGCCATGCGGCATCCATCGTCAGGGCGGTTTACCCGGTCAAGGACTATCCCCGATCAGGGATATATCCGGGCCTGCCGACGCTGGCCAATATGCCGCCCGAACGAGGAGATTCAGATGATCCGGGTGGTGGATGCCAGCAACAGGGGCAATTACAGGCAGGTGCTGGACGCCATGCACGCAGACCGCAAGACGCTGTTTGTGGACCGGCTGAAATGGAATGTTCCGGTCGTCGATGGCCGTTTCGAAATTGACGCTTTTGATACCGAACATGCCGTCTATCTGATCGCCACCCAGCCCGAAACCGGGGAGCATATCGGCTCCGTCCGCCTGCTGCCCACCACAAGGCCGCACCTGCTGGGCGACATTTTTCCGATGCTGGTGGAAGGCGATGTGCCGCGCGGGGAAGAAATCTGGGAAATCACCCGCCTGTGCACCGCACCGACGCTGGCCGACTGGGAGGCGCATAATGCCGTGCGCGAACGGCTGGCAACCGCGCTCATCGAATATGCGCTCACCATGGGCATCAACCATTATACAATGATGACCCACATGGCCTTTCTCAGCCAGCTGCTGTCCGTCGGCTGGGATGTGGAGCCGCTGGGCCTGCCGCAGGAGCTGGACGGGCAGATGCTTGGCGCGTTGAAGGTGAATGTGCTGCCCTCCACATTGCAACTGTTTCGAAGGAAATTCGATCTTCGGGGCCCGGTCTTGCGACTGGACCTTTCGGAGCAGGGCTGAGTCCGGCCCCATGCAGCGATTTCCGACCCTGCGCTGCATGCGACCGACACGGCCCTCGGATACCCCGGCAAACCCTGTACACCCCCTTGCGCGGCCCTCCCCGCGCCTGGACGGATGGGTAAGCCGGGGTATCCAATGTGGTAGCAAAATCCGCCGATGAACCCCGACACGCTGGTGCCCGCTCTCGCCCTGATGGCGGTGGCGACCCGCGAATTGCTGTGGCTGGCCGCTGGTGGCATCCTGCTCTCCAATCTGGATGAACTGGGCATGGACTGGCTGTGGCTCGGGCTGGTGGCGCTGCGGCCTGCCCCGCC
>DITZ01000094.1 GCA_002422985.1 Sphingomonadales bacterium UBA6171 | reverse complement strand
CGCCCAAAGTGCGGGCGATGGAGATTATTGCCGAGCTGGAGAGCGAAAAGCGCGGGGCCTATGCCGGCGGGGTCGGCTATTTCGCGCCCGATGGCGGCATGGACAGCTGTATCATCCTGCGCACCGCCGTGGTGAAGGATGGCGTGATGCACGTTACCGCCGGTGCCGGGATCGTCGCCGATTCGGACCCGGCCAGCGAACAGCGGGAGTGCGAGGCCAAGGCCGGTGCGCTGATCGCCGCCGCGCGCGAGGCCATCGCCGGTGCCGCCGCGCCGGGTTTCGGGCAATAGCGCTGACCTTGCCTGAATCGCCCCGCCATCCTATGTGCACCCCCTTGGCAAGCCGGCCATTGCCGGCGCTTCATGGAATTTGCTTGCGATGATGACCTTCCTTCTCGTGGTGCACGGGCTTCTGGCGCTGGCGCTGGTGGCTGTGATCCTGATGCAAAAGTCCGAGGGCGGCGGCCTGACGGGCGGGGGCAGTCAGTCCGGCGGTCTGGTGTCGGCGCGCGGTGCCGCCGATCTCCTCACCCGCTCCACGGCGATTCTGGCCGGCCTGTTCATCGTCTCCTCGCTCGGCCTTGCCATGCTGGCGGGTGCCACCACCAAGCCGCGCACCATCGACACGTCGCTGGCCCGCTCTTCTCCGGCTTCCGGGCCACTAGGCACTGCACCCGCTGCGCCGGCTGATCTTGGCGCTGCGCCCGCAGCGCCCGCTGATTCTGGCGCTGCGCCCGCAGCGCCGGCGGCTGCGCCCCTTGCCCCCCCGGTTGCCGGTGCCGCGCCGCTGCTGCCGGCCGCACCCGCTGGCGCTGCGCCGGCTGACGCACCCCCCATCGCCAACTGATCCCCACTTTTTTAACGGACTGCCGCCCATGGCACCCGCTTGGCGGGTGACATTGGCCGCGACCGGGGCTATTCCTGCACTCCCATGGCGCGGTTCATTTTCATCACCGGCGGCGTGGTCTCCTCGCTTGGCAAAGGTCTTATGGCAGCGGCGCTTGCCGCGCTGTTGCAGGCCCGTGGCTACAGGGTCCGTATCCGCAAATTCGATCCCTATCTGAACGTCGATCCGGGCACGATGAGCCCGACGCAGCATGGGGAAGTGTTCGTCACCGACGATGGCGCCGAGACCGACCTTGATCTGGGCCATTATGAGCGCTTCACCGGCGTCGCCTCGCGCCAGTCCGACAATGTAACGTCGGGTCGCATCTATTTCGATATCCTCACCAAAGAGCGCAAGGGCGACTTTCTTGGTGCCACCGTGCAGGTCATCCCGCACGTTACAGACGCCATCAAGGCCTTCGCGCTGGCGGAAACCGACGATCTGGATTTCGTGCTGTGCGAAATCGGCGGCACCGTGGGCGACATCGAAGGGCTGCCCTTTCTGGAAGCCATCCGCCAGCTCGGCAACGAGATGGGCACAGACGGCGCGCTGTTCATCCACACCACGCTGGTGCCCTTCATCGCGGCGGCCGGCGAGCTGAAAACCAAGCCCACCCAGCACAGCGTCGCCGAACTGCGCGGCATCGGCATCCAGCCCCGCATTCTCGTCTGCCGCTCCGAACATCCGCTGCCCGACAGCGACCGGGCGAAAATCGCGCTGTTCTGCAACGTGCGGCAGGAAGCCGTCATCCCCGCGCTCGACGCCGCCTCCATCTATGCCGTGCCGCTGCAATATCATGCCGCCGGCCTTGATGCAGAGGTGCTGCGCGCCTTTGGCATCACCGATTCGCCCGCGCCGGACCTCAGTCGCTGGCAAACCATCATGGACCGGATCGAGAATCCGGAAGGCTCCGTCCATATCGGCATTGTCGGCAAATATACCGGCCTGAAAGACGCCTATAAATCGCTCACCGAGGCACTGGTGCATGGTGGCATCGCCAACCGGGTGAAGGTGGAGCTGCGCTGGATCGACGCCGAGGATTTCGAACGCGAGGATGTGGCCAATATCCTGGAGCCGATGCATGGCATCCTGGTGCCGGGCGGCTTTGGCGAGCGCGGCAGCGAGGGCAAGATCGCCGCCGTCCGATTCGCCCGCGAACGGCAGGTGCCTTTCTTCGGCATCTGCCTTGGCATGCAGATGGCCTGTATCGAGGGTGCCCGCGCCGTGGGCCTGGAAGGCGCCTCCACCACCGAATTCGGGCCCACGCCGCATCCGATCGTCGGCCTGCTGACGGAGTGGCAGGAAGGCGACAGGCTGGTGCAGCGCGACGAATCGTCTGACAAGGGCGGCACCATGCGGCTGGGTGCCTATCCGGCCGTGCTGTCGGGCAATTCGCTCGCCAGGGCCGCTTATGGCAACAGCCCGATTTCGGAGCGTCACCGCCACCGTTATGAGGTGAATATCGCCTATCGCCCGCAGCTTGAAGCCGGCGGGCTGGTGTTCACCGGCCTGTCACCCGATGGCGTGCTGCCGGAAATCGTGGAGCGGCCGGATCATCCCTGGTTCGTGGGCGTGCAGTTCCACCCGGAGCTGAAATCCAAGCCTTTTGATCCGCACCCGCTGTTCGCCAGCTTCGTCTCGGCCGCTGTGAAGCAATCCCGCCTCGTTTAAGGCGCTGACACCCGGCGCCTGAACAGCCAAGCCGGGAAAAAGGCCCGTGCGCTGGAGCACACGGGCCTTCTTCGTGACGAGGATTTCCCTCTGACCTGAACCCTGGCGGTCTTTTTTTGCCGCGTCGAGCGACTGACTGCTAAACCGCCGCCTCCCGTCTGTCATCATTCAGTCACGGGCAATGATGATTCCGACAGCCTGTGTTGCGGCCATGCCACAGCCCGGCTAGGGCAGGGCATCCGTTTGCTACCGAGGTTCCATGCTGCTTTCCCGCTATCTCCTGCCCGTCTCCAGGGAAACGCCGTCTGACGCACAGATTGTTTCGCACCAGCTGATGCTGCGCGCCGGCCTGGTGCGCCAGACCGCCGCCGGCATCTACGCCTGGCTGCCGCTGGGCCTGCGGGTGCTGAACAATATCGCCCGCGTCGTGCGGCAGGAGCAGGACAGGGCGGGTGCCATCGAGCTGCTGATGCCGACCATTCAGGCGGCGGACCTGTGGCGCCAGTCCGGCCGATATGATGCCTATGGCCCGGAAATGCTGCGCTTTGCCGACCGGCACGGCCGGGAGATGCTCTATGGCCCCACCAACGAGGAAATGATCACCGCGCTGTTCCGCGATTGCGTGCGCAGCTATCGCGATCTGCCGCGCACCCTTTATCATATCCAGTGGAAGTTCCGCGATGAAGTCCGCCCGCGTTTCGGCGTGATGCGCGGCCGCGAATTCCTGATGAAGGACGCCTACAGCTTCGATCTGACAGCCGAAGGCGGCCGCGCCAGCTATGACGCGCAGTTCACCGCCTATCTCAAAACCTTCGCCGCGCTCGGCCTGCGCGCCGTGCCGGTGCGCGCCCCCACCGGCCCCATCGGCGGCGACCTGAGCCATGAGTTCCACATTCTGGCCGACACCGGCGAGAGCGAGCTGTTCTATGACGCCGCGCTCGATGATGTGGACCTGACCAACCCGGACGCGCCCGCCAGACTGCGCTCGCTTTATGCCATGGAGGCGGAGGAACATGCCAGGGTCGCCCATTGCCCGGTGCCCCCCGAACGGCTGGCCAGCCGGCGCGGCATCGAGGTGGGCCATATCTTTTTCTTTGGCACCAAATATTCCGACGCCATGGGCCTGAAGGTGCAGGGGCAGGATGGCACGCAGGTCACGCCGCTGATGGGCAGCTATGGCGTGGGCGTGTCGCGGCTGATGGGCGCCATCATCGAGGCGAGCCATGATTCGGCCGGCATCATCTGGCCGGAATCCGTGGCACCGTTCGACATCGGCCTTATCAACCTGCGCCCCGACGACGCCGCCGTCGCCACGGCCTGCGCCGGGTTTGAGGCGACGCTGGAAGCCGCCGGCAAATCGGTGCTGCACGATGACCGCGAAGCGCGCCCCGGCGAGAAATTCGCCACCATGGACCTGATCGGCCTGCCCTGGCAGGTGACGATCGGGCCAAAGGGGCTGGCGTCGGGCACGGTGGAGTTGAAGCGCCGCGCCACCGGCGAGAAGCATGAAGCGAGCCTTGAAAGCGTGCTGGCGAAGTTTGCCGAGTGATAACCGCCGGCGCATCGACCAGCAAAAGTGCGCAGCGCTTCTGCGTCCGGGCCTGCGACCTGCTTAGGCGCAGGGCGTGATCACAGCCTATGAACGCATGATCGCCGGGCGTTATCTGATGCCGGGGCAGGGGGAGCGCTTCATCGTGCT
>DITZ01000064.1 GCA_002422985.1 Sphingomonadales bacterium UBA6171 | reverse complement strand
GCGGCGGCGAGCAGCGCCCCGCTGACGAAATGCTTCATGGTTTCCTCCAAGGAACGGGGCGACGGCACGTTGACGCTGGCCGCCGCTTGCACGCGGTAAGCGAAGCTAAAGCCGCAGGCCCCCCGCTGTCGAGTTCGCCGGAAGGATGAGCGCGGATTGCGCCGGTATTGGCAGACCGGATTCGCAGGCCAGCCATGCGGGCGCTTGACGGGCGCGCCTCGGGGGGCGACATGCCACGCACAAGCGCAGCGCGGAGAGCCCTATATGGACCAGTTCGACGTCGACCTGTTCGTCATCGGTGGCGGCTCGGGAGGCGTGCGCGCCGCCCGCATCGCGGCGGGCCATGGGGCCAAGGTTATGCTCGCCGAGGAATACCGGCTTGGCGGCACCTGCGTCATCCGCGGCTGCGTGCCCAAGAAGCTGCTCGTCATCGGCGCGCATTTCGCCGAGGATCTGGTGGACGCCGAACGCTATGGCTGGACCATCGCCGGCCGCCGCTTCAACTGGCCGACGCTGCGCGATCATGTGCTGGCAGACGTGGACCGGCTGAACAGCGCCTACCAGTCCACGCTCAACAGCCACAAGGTCGAAACCCGGCTCGGCCGCGCCACCATCACCGGCCCCAACCGCGTCACCATCAACGGCGAGGAGATCAGCGCCCGCCACATCACGGTGGCCACCGGTGCCCGCCCCGTCATTCCCGCCATCCCCGGTGCCGAACTTGGCATCACGTCGAACGAAATGTTCCAGCTGGAGGCCCTGCCCCGCCGGGCGATCATCGTTGGCGCCGGCTTCATCGCCAATGAATTCGCCGGCATCCTGCACCAGCTGGGCGTGGATGTGCAGATGGTCATCCGCTCCGGCACGCTGCTGCGCGGCTGGGAACCGGCGCTCACCGATCGCCTGCTCGCCATCTCCACCGAAAAGGGCATAAGATTCAATTTCCACCATATGCCCGAACGCATTGAAAAACTGGAAGATGGCACGCTCAGGATGCACTGCGCCAACGGCCGGCAGCTCGATGCCGATCTCATCCTCTGGGCCATCGGCCGCCGGCCCAACAGTGCGGACCTCGGCCTTGAAGCCCTTGGTCTCTCCCTCTCCGAAACCGGTGCCATCCCGGTGGACGCCGACAGCCACACCAGCCTCCCCTGGCTGCACGCCGTCGGCGACGTGACAGACCGCATCCAGCTCACCCCCATTGCCATCCGCGAAGGCCATGCCCTGGCAGACCGGCTGTTCGGCGAGCGGCAATGGCAGGTCGATCACAGCCTCGTCCCGGCCGCCGTCTTCAGCCATCCGCCGCTCGCCAGCGTGGGGCTGACCGAAGGCGAAGCGCGCGAACGCTATGGCAGTGTTCGCGCTTATACCAGCGATTTCAGGCCGATGAAGCATGTTCTTGCCGGCCGCACGGAACGCTCGCTTTACAAGCTGGTGGTCGATGCCGCCACCGATGTGGTCGTCGGTGCCCATATGATCGGGCCGGACGCGCCAGAGATTTTGCAGGCGCTGGCAATTGCGGTAAAGGCGGGCCTCACAAAATCGCAGGTCGATCAAACCGTCGCCCTGCACCCGACCATGGCTGAAGAACTGGTGCTGATGAAATGACGAAGGCGAAGTGGACCCCGAACAGCTGGCGCAAGGCCGAAGCCCGGCAACTGCCGCTGTGGCCCGACGCGGCACATGCGGCCGCCGTCGAGAAGGAAATGCAAAGCTATCCGCCGCTCGTCTTTGCCGGTGAAGCCCGCGCGCTCAAAGAGCATCTCGCCGACGTCGTCGCCGGCCGCGCCTTTCTGCTGCAAGGCGGCGATTGCGCCGAAAGCTTCGCCGAATTTCACCCCAACACCATCCGCGACACTTTCCGCGTGCTGCTGCAAATGGCCGTCACCCTCACCTTCGCCAGCCATATGCCGGTGGTGAAGGTCGGCCGAATGGCCGGCCAGTTCGCCAAGCCGCGCTCGGCTGACTTCGAGGATTTGGGCGGCGTCTCGCTCCCCTCCTATCGCGGCGACATCGTCAACGACATCGCGTTCGAAGCCGCCGGCCGCGTGCCCGATCCCGAGCGGCAGAAGCGCGCCTATATGCAGGCCGCCGCCACGCTCAATCTGCTGCGCGCGCTGGCCACCGGCGGCTATGCCAATCTGCATCAGGTCCATAAATGGAATCTCGATTTCATGGCCCGCTCCACCTGGGCCGACCGCTACACCGAAGTCGCCGGCCGCATCGGCGAGGCGCTCGCCTTCATGGAGGCCTGCGGCATCTCGCCAGACACGGTGCCGCAACTGAAAGGCACCGAATTCTACACCAGCCATGAAGCGTTGCTGCTCGGCTATGAAGAAGCCATGACCCGGCAGGACAGCCTCACCGGCGACTGGGTGGACACGTCCGCCCATATGCTCTGGATCGGCGACCGCACGCGTTTCGAAGGCTCCGCCCACATCGAATTCCTGCGCGGTGTGCTGAACCCCATCGGTCTCAAGGTCGGCCCCTCCATGAAGCCGGACGAGCTGATCCGCGTTATCGACACGCTGAACCCCGCCAACGAGCCAGGCCGGCTCACCCTTATCAGCCGCTTCGGGGCAGACAGGGTGGAAGCGTATCTGCCCGCCCTCATCCGCGCCGTCGCCCGCGAAGGCCGCCATGTCATCTGGTCCTGTGATCCGATGCACGGCAACACCATCAAGGCCGACAGCGGCTATAAAACCCGCCCGTTCGACCGCATCCTCGCGGAAGTGCGGCAGGTGTTCGCCGCGCACCGCGCCGAAGGCAGCCATATGGGCGGCATCCATATCGAAATGACCGGCCAGAATGTCACCGAATGCACCGGCGGTGCCATCGCCGTCACCGATGCCGGCCTTGCAGACCGCTATCACACCCATTGCGACCCGCGCCTCAACGCCAGCCAGGCGCTCGAACTGGCCTTTCTGCTGGCGGAAGAACTGGCCGCAGACCGGCGCAGCCAGCCGGCCCGGGCCGCCTGATATTCCCCGCCCGGCGTCATGCCGGGCGGGGCATGGCATATTTTGTCGCGCACCGCGTCAAAGCCGCATTGCCGCCTTCCCGATAAGTGCGTATAGCCAATCCGCATAATATGCGGAGGATGGCATCAGATGAACGCGCCGGTGAATGTGAAAGACCTCTACCCCGCCGATCTGGTGGCGCGCGGCTTCGATGATCTCGCCCATGTGCCCGGCCCGCCCCCGGCCCGTTCCCGCACCTTGCGCACCATCCGATTCGTTGCCGATCCGCGCGGCACCATCAACCGGCTGGCCGGCACCTATGGCCCTGTATTCCGCCGGCAGGATTATATGGGCTGGGGCGTAACGCTGCTGGGACCAGACGCCAACGAGATGGTTTTGTTCAACAAAGACAAAATCTTCTCCTCAAAACTCGGATGGGATCCCGTGCTGGAGCTGGTGTTCCCCAACGGCCTGATGATGATGGATTTCGATCATCACCGCGGCCAGCGCAAGGCGCTGTCCATCGCCTTCAAGCCCGCCCCGATGAAGGCCTATCTCGGCGGGCTGGACGAAGGCATCCAGCGCGCCATCGGCCGCTGGCGCAGCGACGCGCCGTTTAAATTCTACCCCGCCATCAAGAATCTCACTCTCGATCTCGCCGCCGGCTGCTTCCTCGGCCTGCCCTGGGGGCCGGAGGCGCAGGCCATCAATCAGGCTTTCACCGACATGGTGCTGGCCGCCGTCTCCATCGTCCGCCGGCCGCTGCCGTTCACGCAGATGCGGCGCGGCGTGCAGGGCCGCGCCTATCTGTGCGACTATTTCGCCCGCGAAATCCCCAGGCGGCGCGGCCAGGTGGCCGACGATATGTTCACCCAATTCTGCAACACCACCGATGATGACGGCAATCTGCTGGGCGATCAGGCCATCATCGACCATATGAATTTCCTGATGATGGCCGCGCATGACACGCTCACTTCATCCATAACCTCCCTTGTCTATCTCCTTGGAAAAAACCCGGAATGGCAGGAAAAGCTGCGCGACGAAGTGGATGGCGTGCGTGCCCGCCACTGCCCCGATCCCGGCTCTCCCCTCCCCTTCGAGGCGCTGGCCGAGCTGGAGCTGGTGGAGATGGCCTTCAAGGAAGCGCTGCGCATCGTGCCGCCCGTGCCGATGATCCCGCGCCGGGCGCTCAAGGATTTCGAGTTCGGCGGCTTCCACATCCCCGCGGGTGCCGGCGTCGGCATCAACCCGCTCTACACCCATAATATGCCCGAACATTGGCCCGAACCGGAAAAGTTCGACCCGCTGCGCTTCACCACGCAAATGTCCGCCAACCGGCACAAATATGCCTGGGTTCCCTTCGGCGGCGGCGCCCATATGTGCCTGGGCCTGCACTTTGCCTATATGCAGGCCAAATGCTTCTTCTTCCACCTGCTCTCCACCCGCCGCATAGAGCTGCCGCAAGGCTATGAAACCGAATTCCGCCTCATCCCCATCCCCCGCCCCAAAGACGGCCTGCCCGTAACCCTGGCCGCACGGTGAATCCCCCCTCCCCTTGAGGGGAGGGGCCGGGGGTGGGCGCGCGCCCCCGAAAACAACGCCAGCCCCCCTACCGCGCCAACCGCTCCAGCCGCCCCTTTGCAAAAGCCGCCACATCCCCCGCCACCACCGCATCGCGCAAACCCTGCATAAGCATCTGATAATGCCAGACATTATGCTCCGTCAGCAGCATGGCCCCCAAAATCTCGCCGGTGCGGATCAAATGATGCAGATAGGCGCGGCTATACTGGCCGCACACCGGGCAGGGGCATGCCGCATCCAGCGGCCCGCTATCCTCCGCATGGCGCGCATTGCGCATGTTCAGCGTGCCATCCAGCACAAAGGCCTGCGCCGTCCGGCCCGATCGCGTGGGCAGCACGCAATCGAACATGTCCACCCCGCGCAGCACGGCGCCGATGATGTCCGATGGCTTTCCCACCCCCATCAGATAGCGCGGCTTGTCCGCCGGCAGCAGGTCTGGCGCATAATCCAGCACCTCGAACATGGCGGCCTGCCCTTCGCCCACGGCCAGCCCGCCGATGGCATAGCCCTCAAAGCCGGTTTCCATCAGCTTTTCCGCCGATTCCCGCCGCAGATCCTCGAACATCGACCCCTGCTGGATGCCAAACAGCGCCGGTGCCGGATCCAGCAGAAAGGCATCGCGCGATCGCTTCGCCCAGCGCATCGACAGCCGCATGGAAGCCTCCGCCCGCTCCCGCGTCGCCGGAAAGGGCGTGCATTCGTCAAACGCCATCACAATGTCGCTGCCCAGCAGCCGCTGGATTTCAATCGACCGCTCGGGCGAGACGAAATGTTTGGAACCATCCACATGGCTCTGAAAGGAAACGCCTTCTTCCTTCATCTTCACCAATGCACCCAGGCTCATCACCTGATAGCCGCCGCTGTCCGTCAGGATTGGCCGGTCCCAGTTCATGAAATGATGCAGGCCGCCCAGCCGCGCCACCCGTTCCGCCCCCGGCCGCAACATCAGATGATAGGTATTGCCCAGGATGATGTCCGCGCCCGCCGCCCGTACATCGCCGGGCTTCATCGCCTTCACGGTCGCCGCCGTCCCCACCGGCATGAAGGCCGGCGTGCGGATAACACCCCGGTCGGTCAATATTTCGCCGCTGCGCGCGCGGCCGTCGGTGGCGTGAATATTGAACTGAAAAGTCATCGCCGCCCGTTAGGCGTTTTTCCCGGTCGATGGAACCGTGGCAAAGGGCCGGCCGGCACAACAAGCGCAACCAGCGCGATGCCAGGGCTCAGCCATGCGGGAGGAGGAGGGAAGCATCGCCATAGCTATAGAAGCGATAACCGGATTCGATCGCGTGGGCATAGGCCGATTGCATCCGCTCCAGCCCCATCAGCGCGCTGACCAGCATGAACAGGGTCGATTTCGGCAGATGAAAATTAGTCATCAGCCCATCAACGCTGCGAAAACGATAGCCGGGTGTGATGAAAATATCGGTCGTGCCGCTAAAGGCCTGCAACCCGCCCGCCTCCAGCAGCCGCAAAGAGGTGGTGCCAACCGCAATGATGCGCCGCCCTTCCCGCTTCGCCGCCATCAGGCGGCCGGCCACGTCCGCCGGCACGCTGCCCCATTCATGGTGCATCCGGTGGTCAGCAGTATCATCCACTTTCACCGGCAAAAAGGTGCCCGCACCCACATGCAGCGTCACGATTTCGCGCGCCACGCCCGCCGCATCCAGTGCCGCCAGCAAGCCGGACGTGAAATGCAGCGCGGCGGTCGGCGCCGCGACCGCACCATCTTTTTCTGCAAAGATCGTCTGGTAATCATTGCGATCCTGCTCATCTATCCCGCGCCTGCGCGCGATATAGGGCGGCAGCGGCATCGTCCCCGCGCGCTCCAGCGCCGCTTCCAGCGGCACATCGCTTTCAAACCGCCAGTGGATTTCGCCGCCCTCGCGCTTTTCCACCACATGGCCCAGCAACCCGGCGTCAAACGCCACCACATCGCCCGCCCGCAGCCGTCTGGCGTTGCGCACAAAACCCAGCCATTCCCAGGGCCCAAGCCGCAGATGCAGCGTGACATCAATCGCCGCATCACCCTTGCGCCCGGCAAGCTGCGCCGGAATCACCCGCGTATCGTTCATCACCAGCACATCGCCCGCGCGCAGCAGCGCCGGCAGATTGTGCATATGATGATTGGAAAGGGCAGCCGGCGTCACCCGCAGCAGCCGCGCCGCATCGCGCGGCACCGCGGGGCGCAGCGCAATCCGTTCTTCCGGCAGATCGAAATCGAAATCCGAAACCCGCATTATTATGGTTGCGGGGGCGTCGTCACCGGGCTTGCAGGTGTCGTCACCGGGTTTGCAGGTGTCGTCACCGGGCTTGCAGGTGCCGTTACGGCCGGAAATACCGGTGGCGCCTTGTTATCCGCCCCGATGGAGGCCTGCAACACCCTGCTGGGGTTCGCCGGCGGCTCGCCGCGCTCGATGGCGTCCACAAAGCGCATGCCATCCACCACCCGGCCAAAGACGGTATAGGTGCGGTCCAGCCGCAGCAGCGGCGTGAACATGATGAAAAACTGGCTGTTGGCGCTATTCTCTTCCTGGGTCCGCGCCATCGACACCGCGCCGCGCACATGCGGCAGGTCGTTGAATTCCTTCTCCAGGTCCGGCAGGTCAGAGCCGCCCTCGCCCGTGCCCTTCGGGTCGCCGGTCTGGGCCATGAAGCCCTCGATCACCCGGTGAAACGGCACGCCATCGTAAAAACCCCTGCGCGTCAGCGTCTTGATACGCTCCACATGCCTGGGTGCCACGTCCGGCCGCAACAAAATCGTCACCCGCCCACCGGTGGACAGGTCCAGCATCAACAGATTCTGCTGATCCAGTTTCGCCAGCATCTGCTGGCTGTCCACCACCGTCACCGGCGGCTGCACCTTGGGTGCGCCCTCGCCCGGCAGCTGCGCGAGCGCGGGCATGGCGGCGAAAAGGCCGGAAACAACAAGCGAATGAAGGACAAGGCGGCGGGCGATCATGTCGCCCCTGTTGCGCATGGCCGATTGCCGCATCATGAACGCCTCTCGGCAATCCGCGCGCGCACTTCCCCGGCAATCAGCGGCGGCACAAAGCGATCAATCGCCCCGCCATAGCTGGCAATTTCCTTCACCAGCCGCGAGGCAATCGGCTGCAACGCCACATCCGCCATCAGGAACACCGTCTCAATCTCTGCATTTAACTGCTGATTCATGCCAGCCATCTGAAATTCATACTCAAAATCCGCCACCGCGCGCAGCCCGCGCACGATCACCCGCGCGCCCTGCGCCTCGGCAAAATGCATCAGCAGCGCATCAAAGGGCACCACCTCCACGCCCGATATGTCGGCCGTCTCGCGCTGAACATGTGCCACCCGCTCCTCCAGCGTGAACAGCGGCGTCTTGGATGGATTGGTCGCCACGCCGATAATCAGCCGGTCCACCAGCCGCGCCCCGCGCCGGATGATGTCCATATGCCCCAGCGTGATGGGATCAAACGTGCCCGGATACACGCCGGTGCGCAGCGCTGCGGCCATCTCAATGGTCCCTTTCAATGGCAAATCGCGCAACCGCGCGCAGCGTGTCGGCCTCCGGCCCAAAGCCCTGCAAATGGTGGATGGCCTGATCGATCAGCATTTCGGCCTGTGCCCGTGCCCGCGCCGCGCCCAGCAGCGACACAAAGGTCGATTTCCCTCGCTCACCATCCTTGCGCAGCGCCTTGCCGGCCCTGTCCGGGTCGCCCTCCACGTCCAGCAGATCGTCGGCAATCTGGAAGGCCAGCCCCAGGTCGCGCGCATAGCCGCGCAGCTTCAGCCGCACGCCGGGCGACACCTTGCCCATGATCGCGCCGGCTTCCAGGCAGAAGGCGATCAGCGCGCCGGTTTTCAGCTGCTGCAACCGGGTCGTGGTCGCCAGATCAAAGGTCGCTTCCTCCGCCGCCAGGTCCATCGCCTGCCCGCCGGCCATGCCGGCGGGGCCGGAGGCGCGCGCCAGTTCCAGCACCAGTTCCGATCGCACGAACGGGTCCTCATGCGTCGCCTCGTCGGCCAGCAGCTCGAAGGCCAGCGCGTTCAGCGCATCGCCGCACAGCACCGCGGTCGCCTCGTCAAAGGCCTTGTGCACCGTTGGCTTGCCGCGCCGCAGATCATCATCATCCATGCACGGCAGATCATCATGCACCAGCGAATAGACATGCACGGCCTCGATCGCCAGCGCCACGCGCAGCGCGCGTTCGCGGTCCACATTGGACAGTTCGCACGCAGCCACCACCAGCAGCGGCCGCATCCGCTTGCCGCCGCCCATCACCGCGTGGCGCATGGCTTCATACAGCGGCGCGCGCGCATCGTCCGGCACAGCCAGCAGCCGATCAAAGCGGGTATCAATCGCGGATCCGATGGCGTCCAGCGCCGGCTTCAGGCTCATGCTAGGGGGAGTCACGGTCGGCAGTTCATCCGGCAAAGGGGGTTTCACCAACGGGCGAGCCGTCGGCACCAAGTTGCAACTGGGCGATGCGGCTTTCCGCATCCGAAAGGCGCGCCTCGCAATGCTGTTTCAGCGCCTGCGCCTCGGTATAAAGCGTGATCGCGGTATCGAGCGGCGCATTGCCGGTTTCCAGCTGGCGCACAATCTCCTCCAGCCGCTTCAGCGCGTCCTCGAAACTCAGCGCCGCAAGTTGCTCAGCCGCCATTCTGCCTCCCGTCGGTTGTGCCGCACCGGGCACCCCAAGCCCTTTGTAGGCAAGCCCGCCCCCGGTCAAGCGGCATGGCGCGGTGGTTGCCAGCAGCGCGGCGACGGCATAGCATCGCGCCCATGAAAAGCTTCCTTGCCGTCGCCCTGCTGGCCACCACCGCCCCCGCCTTTGCCGCCATCCCGCTGGCGACAATAGAATCCGGCGCACAGGCCCTGCAACCGCAGGTCGTCAGCTGGAGACGCCATATCCACCAGCATCCCGAACTCGGCAACCGCGAGGTGAACACCGCCACGCTGGTAGCCAAACATCTGAAATCGCTGGGCCTTGAAGTGCGCGAACAGGTCGGCAAAACCGGCGTGGTGGCTGTGCTGCGCGGCGGCATGCCCGGCGGCACCGTGGCCTTGCGCGCCGACATGGATGCGCTGCCGGTGAAAGAGGCGACCGGTCTTCCCTTTGCGTCCACCGCCACCGGCCTGTGGAACGGCGCCACCGTCCCTGTCGCGCATGCCTGCGGCCATGATGCCCATGTCGCCATGCTGCTGGGGGCCGCCTCGCTCCTCACATCATTGAAGGCGGATATTCCCGGCACCATCGTCTTCATCTTCCAGCCGGCAGAGGAAGGCCCGCCGCCGGGCGAGGAAGGCGGCGCAAAGCTCATGCTGAAGGAAGGCGCGCTGGCCAACCCCCGGCCCGACGCCATTTTCGGCCTGCATGTCTGGCCCGGCCGCGCCGGCACGCTCAGCTGGCGGCCCAAGGGCATGATGGCGGAATCCCGGCAGTTGAAGATCAGCATCAATGGCGCCCAGACCCATGGCGCCCAGCCATGGCGCGGAATCGACGTCATCAGCCAGACGGCCACCACCGTGCAGGAACTGAACCGCCTCACCGCCCGCACGATAGACCCGACGCAGACGCCGACCATCCTCACCATCGCCACCATCAACGCCGGCCTGCGCCACAATATCATCCCGGAAAATGTCGAACTCGCCGGCACGATGCGCACCTTCGATCCCGAACAGCGCGATCGCCTTATGGCCGATGTTACCCGCACGGTGGACGCTATCGCCACCGCCTATGGCAGCCGTGTGAAAACCGAATTCATCCACGCCGGTCCGCTCACCTGGAACGAGCCGGCGCTGGCCGCCTGGCTGGAAGGCCCGCTCGCCGAAGCCGCCGGCGGGCGGCAGAATATCGATCCCGCCATCCCCCCCGTCACCCCGTCAGAGGATGTCAGCGTTTTCATGGAGCAGGTGGGCGGCGTTTATTATTTCCTCGGCATCAACCCGCCCGGCAAGGCCGTGAAAGACACGCCCCCCAACCACAGCCCCTATTTCACGGTGAACGAGGACGCGCTGCCTGTTGGCGTCAAAGCCCATGCGCTCAGCGCCATCCGCTTCCTGGAACAAAGCCCGGCGCGGGAAGCGAAATAGCGCGGTTATCGGGTTCCGCTCATCCTTCGCGAAAGCGGGGGTGACAGGCTTTTCGAAACACCTGTTCCAGCCGCCACCCCGGCTTCCGCTCAGGCAGCGGCCGTGCCGCGCCGGGTGCCGCGCCGCTCGCGCTCCGCCCGATATTTATCCAGCTTCTTCAGCACCACGCCGCGCTTCAGGCGCGACAGATGGTCGATGAACAGGATGCCGTCCAGATGGTCCATCTCATGCTGAAGACAGGTGGCGAGCAGCCCGTCCAGCAATGCTTCCTGCGGCGCGCCATGCGCATCCAGCCAGCGCGCCCGCACGCTCGCCGGCCGTTCGACATCGGCATATTGATCGGGCACCGACAGGCAGCCCTCATTATAGATATTCCGGTCGTCCGAAGGGTCCAGCAGCTCCGGGTTGATGAACACGCGCGGATTGGGTGTCGGCTCGCCGGCGGCATCGGCCGGCCCGTCCTTCAGGTCCATCACCAGCAGCCGCAGCGGCACATCCACCTGTGCGGCGGCCAGCCCGATGCCGGGCGCGTCATACATCGTCTCGAACATGTCGGCGATCAGCGTGCGGATGCCGTCGTCAACCTGCGCCACGGGCACCGAGATGCGCCGCAGCCGGGGATCCGGCACCTCCAAAATGGGTAGAATGGCCATAAAGCCTAGCTAGGAAGGGTGCGCGCGCCGGTCAAGGGAGGGCGAGCGGCCGCCGCAGCCGCAGCGCCTGCGCCAGCGTGCCGTCATCCAGATAGTCCAGCTCTCCGCCCACGGGCACGCCGTGCGCCAGTTGCGAAATCACCAGTCCGGTGCCGGCCAGCGCGTCGGCCACATAATGGGCGGTCGTCTGCCCCTCCAGCGTGGCATTCATCGCCAGCACCACTTCCCTGACCGGCCCGCCGGGTGCCAGCCGCGCCAGCAGCGCCGGCACCGAAAGCCGATCAGGCCCCACGCCATCCAGCGCAGACAGCATCCCGCCCAACACATGATAGCGACCGGAAAACAGCCGGCCGCGCTCCAGCGCCCAGATATCCGACACATCGGCCACCACGCACAGAATCGTGGAATCGCGTTTGGTGTCGGTGCAGATGCGGCACGGATTCACCGTGTCCAGATTGCCGCACTGCCGACATTCCGCCAGCCGGCCATCCACCGCCGACAAGGCATTCACCAGCGGTGCCAGCGCCGTTTCCCGATGCCGCATCAGGTGCAGCACCACACGTCGCGCCGATCGCGGCCCCAGCCCCGGCAGCCGGGCGAGCAATTGCGTCAGCTGCTCCAGTTCGCTCGCCATCGCCTGCACCTCCCCGCTTTGCTGAATGCACTATCCACCGCTTTACCGTTTGCGGCATCCGCCGCTTTACCCTTTGCTCCATCCGGCGCTTTGCCGTTTGCGGCATCCGCCGCTATGGCCCTGCCATGCGCCTGGCCTTCATGGGAACCCCGGATTTTGCCGTCACCGCACTGGATGCGCTGGCCGCCGCCGGTCACACTATCGCAGCTGTCTATACACAGCCACCCCGTCCCGCCAACCGGGGCAGGCTCACCCCCTCCCCCGTCCACCGCCGGGCGGACGAGCTGGGCCTGCCGGTCCGCACCCCCGAACGGCTGAAATCGCCGGAGGAACAGGCCGCCTTTGCCGCGCTCAACCTCGATGTCGCCCTGGTCGCCGCCTATGGCCTGATCCTGCCGCGCGCCATATTGGATGCGCCGCGCCGGGGCTGCATCAACATCCACGCCTCGCTGCTGCCGCGCTGGCGCGGGGCCGCGCCGGTGCAGCGCGCGATTCTGGCCGGAGACAGCGTCACCGGCGTCAGCATCATGCAGATGGAAGCGGGGCTGGATAGCGGCCCGATGCTGCTGCAAGGCGCTATCCCCATCCATCGCCAGACCGCCGGCGAACTGACCGCCGAACTCGCGGATCTGGGGGCGCAGCTGATGCTGGAAACGCT
>DITZ01000025.1 GCA_002422985.1 Sphingomonadales bacterium UBA6171 | reverse complement strand
GCATGATGTTCTTGAATTTGGAATGACCAGCCATGCAGGCGGCCTTATCGCCCTTGCGGCCAATTGAAAAGTGCCCGGCCAAGGCCGGGCAGTTTCTTCAGAAGCTGAAGCGGATCGTTCCGCCCCAGGTCTGCGGGTCGCCCAGCTGCGCGGAAATCAGCCCGGTGTTGCCCGGTGTCACCGCCAGCGATTCAAAATAATCCTGATCCAGCGCGTTGCGCACCCAGCCAAAGATATCAACCCTGCCATCCCGGAATCCGCCACGGAAATTGTGCAGCGAATAGCCGGCCACATCGGTGTAGACAGACCGTGAGGCGTTGGACGAGAAGGTGGAGCGATAGCTGGCGTCATAGCCAAGATAGGCTTCGCCATTCAGCCCGAACAGTTTCGCGGGATAGTTGAACTCCCCGCCCCAGGAAAAGGCCCAGCGCGACACGCCCGGCAGCCATTGGCCGGAAATATCGCAATTGGCCGGGCTGTTGGCGCCGGGCGTCGATGGCGGCCCCGGCGGCGTGCCGGCGCCGCCACCCGCCAGCTCGGGCGGGCAGGGCGCATCGGTGAAGCGCACAAAGCGGTGATCGGTGAAAGCGCCGTTGATATAGGCATTGAAGCGCGCAGACGGCCGAACGGAGAAATCCGCCTCCACCCCGCGCACCCGCACCCGGTCGGCATTGGCGAGATAGCCGCGCAGCACATTGCTGCCGCTCACATTGCTGATGACGCTCGCCTGAAAGTCGCGGATTTCGGTCCAATAGCCCGCCACATTCAGCGTCGCACGCCGATCCCAGAACTGCGATTTCAGGCCAAGTTCGAAATGATCGACCTTCTCCGGTTTGATCTGCGCCACCGCCAGCGCCGGCAGGCCATTGGGCAGGCTGGGCACGCCATTCAGGTTGATGCCGCCGGTCTTGAACGAGCGCGCATAGGTCGCATAGGCCAGCACATCGTCGGCGATGGCATAGGACAGGTTAAGGTCATAGGACAGATTCCAGTCGCTGAAATCCGGCTCAAAGAACTGCGAGGATTGTGTGCCGCGCTGCGCTGCGATCCAGGCGTCAGTATAATAGGGATGCGTGGGGTCGTTCGTCACCAACTGGCGCGTGCCATCGGATGCTGTGCCCGTCACCACGCTGTCATACAGCCCTTCCTTCTTGTCATAATTCACGCGAAGGCCCGGAGAGACGGTGAAAACATCCGTCACCTTCCAGTTCAGCTTGCCAAAGGCCGCCAGGCTGAGATTATCCAGCCGGATGTCATTTTCCGCCAGCACGCCGTTCAGCACCGCCGGATTCCTCGACAATGCGCTCGACGGGTTCAGCAGCCAGGCGCTCGCCGCCGGCCCGGTTTCCTGCACGCCGCTGGTGCGGATCTGCTGATAAAAGGCAAAGGCCCCGGCCACGAAATCGAACCGCTGCGCGTCATAAGCAAAGCGCAGTTCCTGCGAATATTGATCCTGCTTCGTGGGGTTGTTCACCTTGGTATAAACGGGCAGGCCGGTGAAATCCCGGTCATTCTTCGGCCCCCAGTCCCAATAGCGCCAGGCGGTCACGCTGGTCAGCGTGCCGGCGCCCAGGTCCCATTCCGCCACCAATGACAGCCCGCCCAGTTCGTTGCGCGCGGCGAGGTCGGCATCCAGATCGGTCAGCCGGTCAAACGGATCGGTGCTGGGCACCTTATATCCCGGAAACAGCGCCGTCAGCGCGGCATATTGCCGGTTCAGCGCCCGCTGCGTCGTGCCCACATTGGCATAGATCTGGCCGCAGCAGATCGGGTCCTGAAGATTGAAATCGCCCGACAGCGTGATGTCCAGCGTCTCGCTCGGTCGCCACAACAGCGCGCCGCGCACGCCGATATTATCCTGCGCATTGATCCAGCTGTCGGTGGCCACATTATAGATGGTGCCGCGCCGCTGCGTGGTCGCCACGCTGATGCGCGCGGCCAGCCTGTCCGACAATGGCCCGGACATCGACGCCTTCGCCTGTTTGAAGCTGTAATCGCCCAGCGACACCTCCGCCCGGCCCTCGAAATCAAAGCTCGGCGCGCGGGTGGTGATGTTGATGGCGCCGGCGGTGGTATTCTTGCCATAGAGCGTGCCCTGTGGCCCGCGCAGCACCTCGATCTGCTCCACATCCACAAAGTCCAGCGTGGCCGAGGCGATCCGGTTATAATAGACCTGATCGATATAGACGCCGACGCCCTGTTCGAAGCCGTCGTTCGTCAGGCCAAAGGGCGCGCCGATGCCGCGGATATTGATGAAGGTGTTGCGCGGGTTGGTGGAGAAAAACTGGATCGTCGGCTGAATCTGCGTCAGCCGGCTGATGTTGAACAGGCCCCTGGCGTCCAGCGCCTCGCCACCCACCACGGCGATGGACAGCGGCACGTCCTGCACATTTTCCGTCCGTCGCCGGGCGGTCACGGTGATGTCGGCGATGCCGGCGGCTTTGGCCACGACATCAGCGCCAGTATTTATCTCAGCCGCGGCGGAATTATCTGCCTTATTCGAGGCGGCGTAGTCTGCCTTATTCGAGGCGGCGTAGTCTGCCTCATTCGAGGCGGCGTAGTCTGCCTCATTCGAGGCGCTGTTGTTTGCCTCATTCGAGGCGGTGGGATTGGCCACGACAAGCGCCGCCAGCAAAAGTCCGGAGATCATGCGCGTCTTTCTGAAGAAGAAGCGATGACTCCGGTTGTCCGGTCGTCACCTGTTGAGTCAGGCTTGGAATCGAATTTTCTCGCTGGTCTCCAGCTGCACCACACGGCCGTCATGCACCGTCAGCCGAAGCTCGCCATAGCGCATGAGAGCCAGGGCCTCGACCAGCTTTTCCAGCACCGGCTGCGGCACGGAAATCGCCTTTGGCGTCATAGTCAGTTTCTGCACAGTCATGGCTCAACCCCTTGCCGTTAACCGGGGGCAGTTTATGTCAATCTAAAAGATAGACAATAGGGCAATGCGACAAGCTGCGCTTCTGTGCGACGAAATCCAGCTATTCCGCCGCCACCATGGCCGGGCGTTCGGCAATCGCGCGTCCGCCGATGATTGCCCTGTGGGCCAATATCATCCCGCACTGCATCATCCCGCACTGCCGATGGCGGCCAGGGCCTGCTTCAGCATCACGCCCGCCAGATGCGCGCGATATTGGGCGCTGGCATGGATATCGGCGGCCAGATCATCATGCACCAGCACGGCCGGCAGCGCGCCGCCGCTATTCAGCGCCGCTTCCGCCTGCGTCCAGCGCAGGGCACCGCTGGTAGCCCCGGTCACGCCCACCCGGTGCCCATCGGCAAAGCGGGCCACGGCCACGCCGGCAAGCGCATAGCGCGACGCCGGATGGCGGATCTTGGCATAGTGGAACGCCAGCGGCACGGCAAAGCGCACCGCTGTGATCAGTTCGCCATCCTCCAGCGCGGTGGTGAACATGCCCTGGAAATAATCGTCCGCCGCATGGGTGCCGCGGCTGGTGTCCACCAGGGCGTTCAGCGCCAGCAGCGCCGCCGGATAGTCCGCCGCCGGATCATTGTTGGCGATGGAGCCGCCCAGCGTGCCCTTGTTCCGCACCTGCGGATCGCCAATCCCGCCGGCCAGCAGCGCCAGCCCCGGAATCGCCGCCTTCACCACCGGCGACGTGGCAACCGACACATGCCGTGCCATCGCCCCCACCAGCAGCGAATCGCCCATATGTTCGATGCCCTCCAGCGCGTGCAGCTTCGAAAGGTCCACCAGCCGCTCCACCTGCCGCAGGCGGGATTTCATCGCCGGGATCAGCGTATGCCCGCCGGCCAGCCAGGCCGCGTCGCCCGCAAACGCCGCCAGCGCCTGCTCCACCGTGTCGGGCCGGTGCAACGAAAAGGGCGTCATCGCTAAACCCCCGTCCCGGCGTCGGCCATCATGGCCTTCGCGCCCGCCATGATGCTGGTCACGATATTCTGATAGCCGGTGCAGCGGCAGAGATTGCCCTCCAGCGCGTGCCGCACGGTGGCAACATCCACATCGGCGCCATAGGTTTCGGCAATGGCAATGCCGGCCACCACCATGCCGGGCGTGCAGAAGCCGCATTGCAGCCCGTGGTGCGCGCGGAACGCCGCCTGCATCGGGTGCAGATGCTCCGCCGTTCCCAGCCCCTCGATGGTCGTCACCTGTCGCCCGTCCAGCGTTGCCAGCAGCAGCGTGCAGCTTTTCAGCGCCATGCCATCCACCAGCACATTGCAGGCACCGCACTGGCTGGTGTCGCAGCCGATATGCGTGCCCGTCAGCCCCAGATGGTCGCGCAGGGCGTCCACCAGCAACGTCTCGTCGGGCAGATCGAGCGTCACTGGCGCGCCATTCAGAACAAGATTGGTCAGCATGGCCCTTTTCTAGCGTCCAAATGGCTGCGCGTGCAGCCCCAAAATGCGCAGCCCGCCAGCAATGGCCGGCTTTCAGGCTGGCTTTGGCGCCATGAAGGCCGCCAGCGCCGCCCCCATCTCCTCCATCATCTGCGCGCCAAGCCCGGTCGCCTTGCGATCCGCCCACCAGGCCGCCAGCCCCGGCGTCGCTTCCAGCAGCCTGGCGGTGCCAAAGGGCCGGTCAAAGGCGTCCAGGAAGAAGAAGATCGGCATCAGCGTCGCATCCGCCAGGGTCGGCTCATCGCCCGCCATACAGCGCATATGCGCCGGCCGCATGGCTTCCAGGCAGCGCAGCGCGTCCGCCATTTTCGCCACGCCTTCGGCCACACCATCGGGATTTGCGCGCGCGTTGAAGATCGGGCTCAGCCCCGGCATCAGATACAGCTCGCCCATCCGCGCCAGCAGCCGCACCATCGCCCGGGCTTCCGGCGCTTCGGGCAGCAGCTTCGGCCCGTCCAGCACCTCGTCCAGATATTCGACGATCACCGCCGATTCCGGAATCGCAAAATCCGCATTCACCAGAACCGGCATCTTGCCCATCGGGTTCAGCGCCAGATAGTCCGCCGACTTCAGGCCGCCGGCGGGCATCTCCACCGGCAGCTCCTTGCCTTTCAGCCGCGCTGCCAGCACACAGCGCATCACAAAGGGTGAAAGCTTCCCGCCCAATATCCGCATATACCGTCTCCCCGCTGCGGCCTCAGCCGAAAACCTCCGCAAAATGCGCCTGCATCGCCGCCCAGGATCGCACATCCGTGCGCGGATGGTGGATGATGCCCGGCATCAGATCGCCCTTCGCCTCCGGATTGGTGAAGCTGTGCATCGCGCCGGTGTAGGCGATGGTCTGGCAATCCGCACCCGCTGCGTTCATTTCGCTCAGAAATCCGATCAGCTGCGCGTGCGGCACCAACGGGTCTTCCGCGCCGTGGCACACCAGCAGCTTGGCATGCACCGCGCCGGCCTGCGCCGGAGTCGGCGTTTCCAGTCCGCCATGAAAGCTCACAACGCCCAGCACATCGGCATTGCCGCTGCGCGCCAGTTCCAGCACGGTGGACCCGCCAAAACAAAAGCCGATGGCGCCGATCCGCCCGTCGCAGGCCGCATGGGCCTTCAGCGCGGAAACCGCAGCCGCGGCCCGTGTCCGCAGCAACAGCCGGTCCTGCAGCCAGCGGCCGATGATTTCCAGTCCTTCGGCCGGCGTTGCCGGGATATGCCGGTCCCCGAAAATATCGGCGGCCAGCGCCACATAGCCCAGCTCCGCCAGCATCTTCGCCCGCCGCTGCACCTGTGCGCCAAGGCCCCAGGCCTCATGCACCGCCACGATTCCCGGTCGCGGCCCCGGAAATTTCGCCGCATCCGGCAGTTCCAGCACACCCAGGCAGCGCTGGCTGCCATCAAAATATTCGAAATCCATCACATTGCCTCCCTTTGGCTGCTTACAGCTGCGCCAGCAGATGTTCCGCGGACGACACTTTGAACGCGCCGGGTTCTTCCACATTCAGTTCGGCGATCACGCCGTCCTTCACCAGCATGGAAAAGCGCTGCGACCGCAGCCCCATGCCAAAGCGCGAACCGTCCATCGTCAGCCCAAGGGCCCTGGCGAAATCGCCGTTGCCGTCAGCCAGCATCGTCACCTTGCCATCGGCACCGGAAGATTTGCCCCAGGCGCCCATCACAAAGGCATCATTCACCGAAACGCAGACGATTTCGTCCACGCCCTTGGCTGCCAGTGCGTCGGCCTGGTGCACATAGCCGGGCAGATGCTTGGCCGAGCAGGTTGGCGTGAAGGCACCGGGCACCGCAAACAGCGCCACCGTGCGGCCCGCGAACAATTCTTCCGTCGTCACCGCCGTCGGGCCTTCCGCGCCCATCTTCGTCAGCGTTGCAGACGGCACCTTGTCTCCCACCTTGATCGTCATGTCAGCTCTCCTCACAAATCCGCCCAACCGCCTAACCGGCCTTGCCCGGCGCGTCTAGCTTCCACCTGTTACAGGCGATATTGTGGCCGCGATGATCGAGCCTTCCTATCTCAGCGGCCAGTTCCTGCTTGCCATGCCCGCCATCGGCGATCCCCGTTTCGAACGCAGCGTCATCGCCATGTGCGCGCATGACAGCGCCGGTGCCTTCGGGCTGTGCCTCCACCTCCCCATGGACGATATGACCGTGCCGGAGCTGATGCAGCAGCTTGACATAGACCCGGCCAACACGCCCGCCATTCCCCTGCTGATGGGCGGCCCGGTGGAACCGCAGCGCGGCTTCGTCCTCCACTCCACCGACTATGACGGCGAGGATACCCGCCACGTCGCCGGCCGCTGGGCCGTCACCGGCACGCGCGATGTGCTGGTTGCCATCGCCGCCGGCAAGGGACCGCGCCACTGGGCTGCCGCGCTCGGCTATGCCGGCTGGGGCGAAGGCCAGCTGGAGATGGAGCTGCAACATAATGGCTGGTTCTCCACGCCCGCCACCACCGGGCTGATCTGGGACACAGCACCGGCCGATCGCTGGCGGCAGGGCTTCGCCACCGCCGGCATAGACGTGGCGCAGCTGAGCACGGCAAGCGGGCACGCCTGAGTCGCCCCTTGCCCCGAAACCCCCGCTGCGCTATAGGCCCGCGCTTCGCATAACCGGACCGCCTGGCGAAAAGGGCTGCCAGGGCGGTTTTGATGCGTCTTTGCCAATCTTGGCAACACAACAAAGGAGACCAAAATGCCCAAGATGAAGACCAAGAGTGGCGTCAAGAAGCGATTCTCGATGACGGCCACCGGCAAGCTGAAGCATGGTGTTGCCGGCAAGCGGCACCGGCTGATCAGCCATAACAGCAAATATATCCGCCAGAACCGCGGCACCGAACTTCTCTCCGAGGCTGACACGCCCCGCGTGAAGCTCTGGGCCCCCTACGGCCTGAAGTAAGGAGAGAGCTGAGATGGCACGTGTCAAAAGGGGCGTAACCGCCCGCGCCCGTCACAAGCGGGTTCTCGAACAAGCCAAGGGCTATTATGGCCGGCGCAAGAACACGATTCGCATTGCGCGTCAGGCCGTTGAAAAGGCCGGGCAATATGCCTATCGCGACCGCAAGGTAAAGAAGCGCTCCTTCCGCGCGCTGTGGATCCAGCGCATCAACGCCGCCACCCGCGAATATGGCGTCACCTATTCCAGCTTCATCCACGCCCTGAACAATTCGGGTCTGGAGCTGGACCGCAAGGTGCTGGCAGACCTCGCCATGAACGAACCCGCCGCCTTCAAGGCCGTGTTCGACCAGGTGATGGCAACCGCCTGACATTCAGGCCGGAACCAATAACCGGAACCAGTAAAGCGGAATCAGTAAAAGGCGAGGATGTGACCCCACATCCCCGCCTTTTTCCTGTTGGAAGCACGCCCCCCAAAAAGGATGACAAATCCGCCGTTGCAAGCCAAAGGCCAGCGATGGACGAGATGTTGGAATCGCAGCTGCAATCGCTGATGGCAGCCATTGAACGCGCCGAAACGGTCGCAGACCTGCGCGAGGCGGAGCTGAAGGCGCTGGGCCGCAAGGGGCTGCTGCCCGCCGAAATGGCGAAACTCGGCAGCCTTGCCCCCGACGCGCGCGTCGAGCGGGCAAAACTGCTGAACCGGCACAAGGCCGACATGGCCGACGTCGTCGCCACCCGCCTCGCCACGCTGGAAAAGGCGGCGCTCACCGCGCGCCTTGCCGCCGAACGCATCGACATGAGCCTGCCGGCCGACAGCGCCCCGCAGGGCAGCGTCCACCCGATCTCTCAGGTGATGGACGAGCTGGCCGAAATCTTCGCCGATCTCGGCCTCTTTGTCGCCACCGGGCCGGAGATCGAGGATGACTGGCACAATTTCACCGCGCTCAACATCCCGCCCGAACACCCGGCGCGCGCCATGCACGACACTTTTTACGCACGGCTGGCGGGCGGCGAGCAGCCTGAGCCGGCGGGCGATGAACAACCTGAGCCGGCGGGCGACCAACAATCTGAGCCGGCGGGCGACAGGCAAAGATATGTGTTGCGCACCCACACCTCCCCCGTGCAGATCCGCACGATGATGGCGCAGAAGCCGCCCATCCGCATCATCGCGCCGGGCCGGGTCTATCGTTCCGATTCCGATGCCACCCACACGCCGATGTTCCATCAGGTCGAAGGGCTGGTGATCGATCGCGGCATCCATATGGGCCACCTCAAATGGACGCTGGAAACCTTTGTGAAGGCCTTTTTCGAGGTCGATGACGTCATATTGCGCCTGCGCCCCAGCTTCTTCCCCTTCACCGAACCCTCGGTCGAAGTCGATGTCGGCTGTTCGTGGGAAGGCGGGACATTGAAGGTCGGGGGCAGCAACCCGGTGGTCGGAAGCTCCGCTTCCTCCGGAAGCTGGCTCGAAATCCTCGGCGCCGGCATGGTCCACCCCAGGGTTATCGCCAATTGCGGCCTCGATCCCGATGAATGGCAGGGCTTTGCCTTCGGCTGCGGCATCGATCGGCTCGCCATGCTGAAATATGGCATGACCGATCTGCGCGCCTTCTTCGATGCCGATCTGCGCTGGCTGAAACATTATGGCTTCGCCAGCCTCGACGTGCCGACCCTGTCCGGAGGATTGTCGCAGTGAAATTCCCCCTCTCCTGGCTGCGTCGCTACCTCGACACCCCGGCCGGTGCGCCGGCCATCGCCGACGCCCTCACGCGCCTTGGTCTCGAAGTCGAATCGATCGAAAACCCGGCCGAAAAGCTCGCGCCCTTCGTCATCGCGCAGGTGCTCAGCGCAGAACCGCACCCGCAGGCAGACAAATTGCGCGTGCTGACGGTCGATCGCGGCGATGGCCAGCCGCTTCAGGTCGTGTGCGGCGCACCCAATGCCCGTGCCGGCATGAAGGGCGTGTTCGGCGCCGCCGGGGCCTTTGTGCCCGGCAGTGGCATCACGCTGAAAGTCGCCGCCATCCGCGGCGTCGAATCGAACGGCATGATGTGCTCGTCGCGCGAACTGGATCTGGGCGACGACCATGACGGTATCATCGAGCTGCCGGCCAATGCGCCGGTCGGCCAGCCCTATGCCGGCTGGGCGGGGCTGGACGATCCGATCTTTGATGTCGCCATCACGCCCAATCGGCAGGATTGCATGGGCGTCCATGGCATCGCGCGGGATCTCGCAGCGCTGGGCATCGGCACGCTGAAGCCGCTTGTCCACCCCGCCATCACCACCACCGGCCCATGCCCCATCCCCATCCGCACCGACGACGAGAGCGGCTGCCCGGCCTTTCTCGCCCGCGCCGTCACCGGCGTGGTGAACGGCCCGTCGCCTGAATGGCTGCAACAATTGCTCACCCGCGCCGGGCTGCGCTCCATTTCCGCGCTGGTGGACATCACCAATTATTTCTCCATCGGCTATGGTCGGCCACTGCATGTCTATGACATGGCGAAGCTCAGCGGCGGCCTCACCGCGCGGCGCGCCATAAACGGCGAAACCCTGCTGGCGCTGAACGGCAAGACCTATACGCTGGACGACAGCATGACGGTGATCGCCGACGACAGCGCCGTGCACGACATCGGCGGCATCATGGGTGGCGAACAGTCCGGCGTTTCCGCAACCACGCGCGACGTGCTGATCGAGGCCGCCTATTTTGCGCCCGATCGCATCGGTGCCACCGGCCGCGCGCTTGGGCTGGTGTCCGACGCCCGCAGCCGTTTCGAACGCGGCGTCGATCCCGCCTTTGTCGCCCCGGCGCTCGATATGGCCGCCGCCATGGTGGCCGACCTGTGCGGCGGCGCGATTTCCGACATGGCCGTCGCCGGCAGCCTGCCCGATGCACCGCGCACGCTCGGCTATGATCCCGCGCTCGTCACGCGGCTGGCCGGCCTTGATGTCGCGCCGGCCGAACAGCAGCGCCTGCTCGCCGCCCTTGGCTTCATGGTGGAGCCGGTGCCGCTGCCCTGGCGCGTCACCATCCCCAGCTGGCGGCGCGATGTGCAGGGCGCGGCCGATCTGGTGGAGGAAATCGTCCGCCTGCACGGCATCGACAAGGTGCAGTCGGTCGCCTTGCCGCGCGCCGAGGGCGTCGCCCGCCCCACCGCCACGCCCATGCAGCTGCTGGAGCGCCGTCTGCGCCGGCTGATGGCCGCCCGCGGGGCGGATGAGGCCATCACCTGGAGCTTCATCTCGGCGGCAGAGGCCGACCGCTTCGGCGGTGGCCCCTGGGTGCTGGATAATCCGCTGTCGGCCGATCTCGCCGTCATGCGCCCGTCGCTGCTCCCCGGCCTGCTTGCGGCCGCACAGCGCAACGCCGCCCGCTCGCAGCCCGGCATCCGCCTGTTCGAACTGGGCCGCCGCTATCTGGCCGATGGCGAACATCCCACGCTGGCGCTGCTGCTGGCGGGCGAAATGGCCCCGCGCGGCTGGCAACAGGGCAAGGCGCGGGCCGCCACTGCCTTTGACATGAAGGCCGAAATCCTGGCCGCGCTCGCCGCCGCCGGCGTGCCGGTGGAGCGGCTGCAAACCCGGCAGCCGGCGTCCCCGCATTACCACCCCGGCCGTTCGGCGAAGCTGGTGCTGGGCCAGCAGCTGCTGGCCGAATTTGGCGATCTGCACCCCGAACAACTGGCGCTGGCCGGCCTGTCGCTGCCCATTGTTGCTGGCGAAATCCACCTCGACGCGCTGCCCGAACGGCGCGGCAAACGCGCGCGCCCGGCTTTCCGCCCCTCCGCGCTGCAACCGCTGAACCGCGATTTCGCCTTTCTGGCACCCGATACGCTGGCGGCCGAAGCGCTGGTGCGCGCCGTGCGCGGGGCAGACAAGGCGCTGATAACCGACGCCCGCATCTTCGACCGCTTCACCGGCCCCGGCGTGCCCGACGGTCAGGTCAGCCTGGCGCTTGCCGTCACCCTGCAACCGGCCGACCGCACGCTGACCGATGCCGATCTGGAAGCACTCAGCAAATCGGTGGTGGCCGCCGCCGCAAAAGTGGGGGCCGCGCTCAGAGGCTGAGCTTGATGATCCCGGCTTAACCAACCCTCGTCACCCCGTGCCTGACACGGGGCGACGTCTGAGGGTCAGTCATGATATTTCAAGCAGCATCCAGCGGCGCATCATCGCCGCCAGCTGGTCCATCGCCTCGAACTGCACCATATGCCCCGATCCGGCGACCTGCCCCGTCATCACCCGGCGGCTGGCACGCGCCAGATCGGACAGGCGGTTCACCGGCCTGTCGATTGCCACCGCCAGCAGCGGCCGCGCCAGCCGCGCCAGCGCCGCCGGCCCGCCGTCATAGCCCAGGATCGCATCCCACTGCCCGCGCGCGACATGGGCCGGCGTCGCCGCCATCGCATCCACCAGCGCATCATAATCCCCGCTCAACGGCCCCACCAGTTGCGCGCGGGCAAAGGCCCGCACAATGTCGGCCGGCGCATGGCGCGCCAATTGTTTCTGCAACGCCTGCCCCGCTTCCATCACCTTGTCCGATGGCAGGATATGCGCCGCATCCACCAGCACCGCGCCGGCCAGCTTTTCCGGAAAGCGCGCCGCCAGCTCCAGCGCCACCTGCCCGCCCATCGAATGGCCCACCACCACACAGCCCGGCGGCATCGCCTCGGCCAGCGCGGCCGCATGCGATGCGATGCGATAATCCCCGCTGTCGGCCGACGCACCATGGCCCGGCAGATCCGCCAGCCACACATCATGATCGGGAAAGGCCGCCGCCACCGGCCGCATGGCGCGATGATCGCAACACCAGCCATGCACCAGCAGCAGCGGCGGGCCATTCACCGCCGCGGTCGCGGCACGAAAATGCAGGGTCATCATCCCGTAAGCATAGACAGGCTTGAGCGAATCCGCATCCTGCCGCATAGTGGAGCCAGCCATGACATCTTTCCCATGGACCGATGTCGCGATCATCCTCGCGCTCATAGCTCTCAATGGCTTCTTTGCCGGCGCGGAGCTTGCCATCGTGTCCGCCCGCAAACCGCGCCTGCTGGCGCTTGAGCGCCAGGGCAGCCGGGGCGCCGCCGTGGCGTTGCAGCTACAGTCCGATCCGGGCCGCTTCCTCTCGGCCGTGCAGATCGGCATCACGCTGGTCGGCGTCGCCAACGGCGCCTATTCCGGCGCCAGCCTCTCCGGCCCCACCGGTGCCTGGTTGGCCAGCCTCGGCGTGCCGGAACGCTTCGCCCAACAGGCCGGCTTCGCGCTCGTCATCGTCATCGTCACCTATCTCTCGCTCATCATCGGCGAGCTGGTGCCCAAGCAGCTGGCGCTGCTCCACCCCGAACGCTTCGCCACCCGCGTTGCCCCGGTCATGGCCGGCGTCACCCGCGTCACCTCGCTGTTCGTCTCTGTGCTCGATGCCTCCTCCGCGCTCATCTTCCGCCTGATCGGCATCCGCCGCGAATCCGACAAATCGGTCACGGAAGAAGAATTGCGCCACATGGTGGAGGAAGCCGAAACCGCCGGCATCATCGAGGAGAAAGAGCGCGAGCTGATAACGGGCATCATGCGCATGGCCGATCGCAGCGTGCGCGGCCTGATGACCCCCCGGCCGGAGGTGGACTGGGTGGACATCAACGCCACCGCCGACGATGTCCGCACCGCGCTGGAATCGAGCGCCCACAGCCGCCTCGTCGTCGCCGACGGCTCGGTGGACAGGATCGTCGGCGTGTTGCAGGCCCGCGACGCGCTCGCCGCGCTGCTTGCCGGCCGCACGATGGATCTCCCCACCCTCGTCCGCAAGGCACCCGTGGTGCCCGACGTGGCCGACGCCACCGCCGTGCTGGCCGCACTGCGCCAGTCCGATGTGCCGGTCGCCATCGTGGTGGATGAATATGGCCATTTCGAAGGGCTGGTCACGCCCGCCGACCTGCTGGCCGCCATCGCCGGCGAATTCCGGTCCGACATGGATGACGGCCACGACCCGGCCATCGTGGAGCGCGAAGACGGCTCACTGCTGGTCGCCGGCTATGTCAACGCCGACGAACTGGCGGACCGGCTGGATTTCCCGCTGCCCGATGAACGCGACTATGAAACCGTCGCCGGCTTCGCGCTCGCCGCGCTGGAACATATCCCCACCACCGGCGAAATCTTCGAAGCCAATGGCTTCCGCTTCGAAATCATCGACATGGACGGCCGCAAGATTGACAGGCTGCTGATCAGCCGGCTGAATGCGCAATAGCCATGGCAGGGGACAGAATATGCGCGCTACATTCTGGGTCGTGGCCGGCATCGCCGCCCTCCTCTGGTCGCTGCTCGCCTGGCTCCTGTTCCTGGCCGCCGGCACCGGCGGCAATGGTGTGCTGGCCTTTGCCAACTGGATTCAGATCGATCCCTTAAGCGTCCACTGGCTCGCCGAACTGCTGGACGCGGTCGGCTCCGTCGCCCAGGCGGTCGTCGCCATCATCTGGGCCATTGGCATGGGTGCGCTGTCGCTGGTCAGCTGGATTACCTCCAAAGCCGCAAATCACGCCGAAATCGCCATCCGCCACGCCCGCATCAACGCGGGAGACCCCGCCGCCGGCCACAGCCCCGCCGTCGAAGGCCAGGTCCGCGCCCGCACCATCATCGACCCGCCATCGGGCACCTAGCCCCATCAGGCACCGAACCCCATCGGGCACCTAGCCCCCATCGGGCTAAAATCCCACCCCAATACCCCCCTGTCATCCCCGCGAAAGCGGGGACCCGGTCCGCACCGGGGCACACCCACGCACCCACTGGGTCCCCGCGTGCGCGGGGATGACCAGGGCATGGGCGAAAAAAATGCGCTGTGTGGGGCACTGGCTCCCCGCGTGCGCGGGGATGGCAATGTGAAGATGCCGGCGAAGCTATGAAGATGCAGGCGAAGATATAGCGCGATCGCCCAACCGGGTAAGCTCAGGCCCCCGCCTTCAGCGCCTGCGCCCAGGCCAGCTTTGCCAGCGGCGCCACCTCCTCCGACATCGCTCTGGCATGCGCATTGGAGGCCGTCCCCCGCACCACGCGGCCGCGGATACCATGCAATATCGCCGCCAGCCGGAACATGTTGTAGGCGATGAAAAAGTCCATGTTCGCCATCACTTCCGCCGTATCGCGCCCCACGCTTGCACAATATCGCGCGATATATTCGGCTTCGGTCGGGATATTCATCGCCGCCAGATCACAATCCGCCAGCCCCACCGTGCCGGTTGGCGGCATGCGGTACATCATCAGATGATAGGAAAAATCCGCCAGCGGATGCCCCAGCGTCGATAGCTCCCAGTCCAGCACCGCCAGCACCTTCGGCTCTGTCGGGTGGAAAATCATGTTATCGCAGCGATAATCCCCATGCACGATCGCCACATCATCGCCCGGCGGAATATTGTCGGGCAGCCAGGCCACCAGCCGGTCCATGTCGGGGAAGCGCCCGGCCGCCTCGTCATCCAGATATTGCTGCGACCAGCGCCCGATCTGCCGCGCGAAATAATTGCCCGGCCTGCCAAAATCCCCCAGCCCCAGCGCCACCGGATCAAAGCCGTGCAGCATCGCCAGCACATCGTTCATGGCATTGAAATAGCTGCGCCGTTCCGCGCGCGGCACATCGGGGAAGCTGCCATCCCAGATGATGCGCCCGTCCACACAGTCCATCACATAAAAGCAGGTGCCGATAACCGATGCGTCCATACACAGGCCAAAGGTTTCCGCCACCGGAAAACCCGCCGCAAACAGCGCGGAGATCACCTGATATTCCCGGTCCACCGCGTGCGCCGATTTCAGCAGCACCCCCGGCGGCTTGCGCCGCAACACATAATGGCGCTTCGGCGTCAGCAGCTTGTAGGTCGGGTTGGATTGGCCGCCCTTGAACTGCTCAACCAACAGCGGCCCGCTGAAATCCCGCACATGGCCGCGCATCCAGCTTTCCAATGCGCCCACATCAAACCGGTGCGCCGCGCGCACATCCGTCGTGCCAGTAAATTGCGCCTGCCGGTCGCCCTGTCCCGTCATGCTTCATCCTTTCGCGCGGGCCAGCCGCTCCATCTCCCGCCAGCCGATATCGCGGCGAAACAGGGCATCCGCAAAGCTGATCTTTTCGACGGCGGCATAGGCCCGCTTCACCGCCACCGCCACATCAGCCCCCGCCGCCGTCACCGCCAGCACCCGGCCGCCGT
>DITZ01000075.1 GCA_002422985.1 Sphingomonadales bacterium UBA6171 | reverse complement strand
CCGACATTGTCGGCTTCGAGGTTGAGCGCCATCCCCTTGATACCACCGGGGAATTCCACCATTTCACCGGCCTGGACATTGTCAAGCCCGTGCACGCGGGCGATGCCGTCGCCGACCGACAGCACCTGGCCGACTTCCGAGACTTGCGCCTCGGTGCCGAAGCCGGCGATCTGGTCACGGATGACGCGGGAGATTTCCGCGGCGCGAATGTCCATGGATTAGAGGCCTTTCATCTGCTGGCCCAGGCGATCGAGCCTGGTGCGCACGCTTGCATCAATTTGTTCGGAACCGATGCGGACAATGAGTCCGCCCAGAATGGCGGGATCAACGACGAGGTCGAGGTCCATGGCGCGGCCGGTGCGCGCCTTCAGCTTGGCGGTGAGCGCCTTTTGCTGCGCGGCCGACAAAGGCTGCGCGGAGGTGACGGTGGCGGCGCTGTTGCCCTTGTGGCGCGACACCATGCGGCCAAAGGCGGCGATGATGGCGGGCAGCAGCGACAGCCGGCCGTTGCCGGCGACCACGGCGAGAAAATCCGCGGCCAGCTTTGGCAGCTGCATTTCTGCGGCGACGGCGGTGATGGCGGCGGCGGCATCGCGGCGGCGGATGCGCGGGGATTGCACAAAGGCGGCGAAGTCTTCGGATTGGGCGATAGCCGCCTTCATCGCGTCCAGCGCCCCGGCGATGTCGTCCAGCGCCTTGGCGGCGAGTGCCAGATCGAACAGGGCGGCGGCATAGCGGCCGGGCAGGCCTTCCTGCGAGAGCGTAGCCGAGCGGTCGATGCGTTCCATGCCGGTTGATTGCACCCCAATAGTGTCTGGTTTCCCGTATTGGCTCCTCTGCCGGGTGGCCATCGGGATGGCCATGCGCGGGATGCAAAAACGGGCGGGGTGCGTGCACCCCTTGGCGATGGCGGCGGCCCTAGCATGGGGTGCGAAGGGGCGCAAGCAGGGGACGGCCATGCGGCGCAGGCATGGGCGGAGTGTCGGGGGACTTTACAGGGGTTAACAGCGGCAAAAAAATCAGGACGGAATTACAGATATTTGTCTTGCGCAGGTTAATGGCACGCATCTTGCATATAGCTTTTGCATATGCTTTTGCAGATAGCTATTCCATCGATATCAGGGGGCAGCGGAAAGCCCCGGCAACGGGAGAATGACATGAGCAAGATTGTTGCAGCAGCGATGCTGTTGGCCATGGCACCGGCGGCTTCGGCCACCACCATCGCCTGGACGGACTGGCTGACGGAAAGCAGCAGCAGCATGACGGGCACCATTGCCGCACCGGGCGGGACCGTTGGTGTCACCTTTACCGGCCCGGTCTATATGCCGGCCAGCCAGACAGGTTGCGGGACGGGCTGGTGGGCACCCGGCAGCTATAATGGCAGTTTTAACAAGCCCTTCAGCTGCGACATGGTTGCGCTGGGCGAGGGCGGCACCAAGACGATCAGCTTCGACAAGGCGGTGATCGATCCCTATATCGCGCTGCAAAGCTGGAACGGGAATGTCGTGACTTTCGGCACCACGATCCAGATCGTTGCCAATGGCAGCGGCTATTGGGGGTCGGGCACCCCCGTCCTGAATGGCAGCGGCACCGGCTTCACTGGCTTCGGCGAAGTGCATGGCATCATTCGTCTGCCGGGCACCTTCACCTCCATCACCTTCGTTGACAGCAGCGAATATTGGCACGGCTTTACCGTGGGTGTGTTGGATGTGGCTGTGCCGGAGCCTGCGACCTGGGCGATGATGATTGCCGGTTTTGGCATGGTGGGCGCGGCATTGCGTCGCCGTGATAACAGGGCGTTGCAGCCTGCGCGTGTAACCGGCTGAGCAAATTGCAGATAGCGTGATGATCGCCCGGCGGCCGGAAGGCTTCCGGGCGTTCCTTATGTCGGCGCTGTGCCAGCGCTATGTCAGCGCTGGCGTTTCAGGATGATATAGGCCGCGCCCATCCCCCCATGGCGCGGATGGGCGCGGCGCACGGCGGCGATGCGGTGTGACAGCCCGGCTTCACCCAGCCAGCGCGGCAGGCTGACGCGGATGGCACCGCGCGGCTGGTGGCCGGGCCGGGCGAGGCCGGGCACCAGATCGGCCGGTGCCGGGCCCGGCATATGACCCTTGCCCGTTATCACCAGCAATATGCGCTGCCCCAGCGCCTCGGCATTGCTGACCTCGCGGTAGAGCAGCTGGCGGGCGCTGTCGCTGGTCATGCCGTGCAGGTCGATTGTGCGGTCCGGCGAGAGTTTGCCGCTGCTGATGCGCCTGTCCCAGCTGCCGTCCAGTGTTTCAGCCGGCGGGGCGGTGACGGGCGCGGACGGCGGCGGGGCAGGGCGGGCGGGCTTCACCGGCCCGGCGCTGCGGCGTTGCGGCGAGGCGATGGGTGCGGGTGGTGCCTCGCCGGGCGTTGCGGGCTTTACCGGATGCAGCGGGCGGACGGTGGCGGTGACCAGCGCCCAGAGTGCGGCTTCGTCACTGGCGAGGCGGCGCGCCATGTCAGGGCGTCAGCCGTTGCGCGGCGGCGTTTGGCAGCAGCAATGTGGCGCTGAGCGGCGATTGCAGGGCGCCGGCCAGCCGCGCGGCCTCTGGTCCGGGGCCGAAGAACAGGTCCAGCCGGTTGGCACCGCGGATTGCGCCGCCGGTGTCCGCGGCGATCACCAGCTGCCGGACGGGCTGGCCATCGATTCGGCTGTCGATGAAGATCGGCGTGCCCAGCGGCGCGGTTTCGGCGTCTATCGCCGCGTTGGCGCGGGGGATCAGCGGCACGCCCATGGCACCCGGCGGGCCATCCAGTTCCGGTGCCAGCCTGCGCAGGAAGATATAGCTGGGATTCTCCCGCATCAGTGCCTTGCCTTCATCGGGATTGGCGGCCAGCCAGGCGCGGATTTCCGCCATGCCGATGGGCCCCTGCACCAGATTGCGCTGCCGCAGCAGCCGGCCGATGGGCACATAGGCGTGGCCATTCTGCCCGGCATAGCCGATGCGGTGCAGGCTGCCGTCCGGGTAGCGCAGCAGGCCGGAACCCTGGATGTGCAGAAAGAACAGGCCAATGGGATCAGCGGTATAGGCCAGTTCCAGCCCGCGGCCGTCAAGCGCGCCGGCCTCGATTTCGGCGCGGCTGGCATAGGGCAGGAAGCGCTGGCCATCCCAGCGGCCACGGATGGAGCGGCCGGTGAGATCGGCCATGAACGGCCCCAGCGGGATTTCGACCAGATCGGGCGGCAGCGCATGAATGGCTGTGCGGCAGGCACCCGCCGGTGTGACGCAGGCGGCGATTTCCGGCTCATAATAGCCGGTCATCAGCCCCTGGCCATCGTTCAGGCGGACGGCAGTGAAGTGGCGGGCGAAGAAGGCGGCGGGGTCGGCTTCCGGGTCGGCACAGGCTGCGGCCCAGTCTTCGGGCCGGGTGAGGCCGGAGCGATCTACGCGTTTGCCCAGCGCCGGACAGGCGCGGCGGAAGGCCGTGAGCGCGGCCGCGTCGGCGGTGAAACCCGGCAGGGCGGATGGCGGGCCAAGCAGCGTGCGAACCGGCGCGGCCTCTGCCGTGACGGGCGGGGTCGGCGCGGTGGGCGTGGCCGATTGGGGTGGGTGGGGGGGCTGGACGCAGGCCGCCAGCAGGAACAGCCCGCCGGCCACCATGGTGCGAAGCATCGGTCCGGGCGGCATGTCGTGCAGCGCCGGCTGCCGGATATGGGTCAGGCGTCCTCGTCCACGTCCACCAGCAGCCAGGCCGGATCGGTGGAGCCGCTGTGGCGGGAGAAGGTCCACAAATCGTGGGTTTCCACCGCATCATTGGGATCGCCGGCGATGATGCGGCCTTCGGCGTCGCGCGTGACGCTGAGGATTTCCGCGTCGAATCGCACCGTTATTTCCGCCATGGTGCCGTTCATCGCGGCTTCGGTGATGGTGGCGGCGGATACGCCCAGCAGGCGGTTGTCCAGCCGCTCGCCGCTGGCCTTGCGTTGGGCGATGGCCCCTTCGAACTGGTCCATCACCTCGTCTGACACCAGCTCGCGGATATCCGCCACATTGCCCGTCCAGAAGCCTTCCAGCACCATGCCATAGGCCTGGCGGGCGGCGGACAGGAAGCTTTGCGGCTGGAACTGCCGGTCTGCCGCCATGATGGCGCGCAGCCCTTCGCGGAGCGTGGCGTCCATATCGTCCGGCAGCTCGGCGGCGGGCGTGGCGTCGGCACCCGGGCGCGGCGCGGCTTCGGGGCGCGACATTTCGGGGCGGGCGGGCCGGAAACTGTCTGTCGCCGGCTTTTCATGGCCGGTGCGTCGCCCCAGCACGCTGTATAGGCGGAGCGCGATGAACCCGGCGAGCATCGCCAGGAACACGATTTCGATCCATCCGCTCTGCATGTTATGCGCCTTACCCGATGCTTTAGCCGGAGCAGGAATCTGCCCCGGCGGACTATATATCATGTTGGGTGCGATTGGCTCTGGCGGTGTGGCCGGTGGCGTTGCGCGATCCCTTGAACTGCAAAGATAGTGGTTTGCACGGTGGAGGCAAGCCTTGGATGGGCCATAACCGGCTGGCGATGGGTTTGAAGGCCGCTTATCCCGCCACCTTATGTCGGCTATGCCGCTATTTGCAGCCGCCCTGCGCCGGCAAGGCCGGCGTTTGCAGCCGCCTTGCAGCGGCGGCGGCGGGGTGCTAGCCGCGACGGGAATGCAGCCGGGGTCGCTCTGCCGGCCCGATGCTGCCTGTCCTGGGGAATGCAGACAATGAATGATTTTTCTGAAGAAGCCGCCGAAGCGCTCGCCAATGGGGCGGATCTGACGCCGCAGGTTGGCATTCTGGCGCAATATGTGAAGGATTTGTCGTTCGAGAATCCGAACGCGCCTTCCTCGCTGCAAATGCAGGGCCAGCCGAAGATTGATGTCGCCGTGAATGTGAACGCGCGCTCCGGCGGGCAGGACATGTTCGAGGTGGAACTGTCGATCGAAGCGACCGCCAAATCGCCCGATGAGCGCGTGGCCTTTGTTGTCAGCCTGATTTACGCCGGCCTGTTCCGCCTGGCCGGCGCGCCGGAAGAGGCCATCGAGCCGTTCCTGATCGTGGAAGCGCCGCGAATCCTGTTCCCGTTCGCCCGGCGCGTGGTGGCGGATTCGGTGCGCGATGGCGGCTTCCCGCCGCTGATGCTGGACCCGATTGATTTCGGCTCCATGTATCTGCAACAGCTGGAAGCGCGCGGCGGCGCCGGCCAGCCGGCCATGGGCAACGCCTGATTTTCGCATCCCGCCCGCTGATATGAGGGTCGGTCCATGTCGCTGATCCGCGCCGCGACCACCGTGGGGGGGCTGACGCTCCTCTCGCGGATGGTGGGGCTTGTGCGCGAAGTGCTGATGGCGCGCTATCTGGGCGCGGGCTTTGCGGCTGACGCCTTTCTGGTGGCGTTCCGGCTGCCCAACCTGTTCCGTTCGCTGTTTGCCGAAGGGGCCTTTTCGGCGGCCTTTGTGCCCATCGTGTCGGCGAAGATGGGGGCGCAAGGCGACCGCAATCTGGCCGCTGCCGTGCGCTTCACGGAACAGGCGCTGGCGATATTATTCCCGGTGCTGCTGATCTTCTCCATCGTGATGCTGATCCTGATGGAGCCGGTGGTGTGGCTGATGACCGGCGGCTTTGCGGATCGCTCGCCGGAAAAGCTGGCGCTGGCGACGCTGCTGACGCGGCTGGCCTTTCCCTATCTGATGCTGATTTCCATCGCCTCGCTGCTGGGCGGGCTGCTGAACGCGCTGGGGCGTTTCTGGGTTTATGCAGCGGCGCCGATCCTGCTGAATCTGGTGTTTATCGGCGGCTTTACGCTGTTTCGCGGTGATAATCCGGTGGAGACGGCCACCACCCAGGCGGTGGCGATCGCGGTGGCGGGCATCGCGCAATTTCTGTGGCTGGCCTGGGATTGCCGGCGCATCGGCGTGCTGCCGCGCCTGACATTGCCGCGCATGACGCCGGAGGTGCGAACGCTGCTGCGGCGCATCGGGCCGGCGGCGATTGGGGCGGGGGCGACGCAGATCAACCTGCTGGTGTCCACCATGATTGCCGCGCGCAACCTGCCGGAGGGCAGCGTGGCCTTTCTTTATTATGCCGACCGGCTGAACCAGTTGGCGCTGGGGATGATCGGCGTGGGGATGGGCATTGCGCTGCTGCCCACCATGGGCCGGCTGATCGGGGCGGGGCAGGCGGATGCGGCGATGCATCAGCAGAATCGGGGCATTGAATTTGTGCTGCTGTTTGGATTGCCGGCCTCTGTTGCGCTGATCATGTCCGCTGATCCGATTGTGGCGGCGCTGTTCCAGCATGGTGCCTTTGATACGGCCGCGCGGCTGGCGAGCGCGGAGGCGCTGCGGGCGTTTTCGACCGGGCTTGCGGCCTATATGCTGGTGAAGGTGCTGACGCCCGGCTTCCACGCGCGTGGCGATACGCGCACGCCGATGAATATCGCGCTGCTGGCCATCGGGGTGAATCTGGTGGGGAATCTGATCCTGTCGCGGATGTTCGCGCATGTGGGGATTGCGATTGCAACCTCTGTCTCGGCCTGGCTGAATGTGGCGGTGCTGGGCCTGGTGCTGATGCGGCGCGGGCATTGGCACGCAGACGCGGGCCTGCGGCGGACGGCACCGCGCATGCTGGCGGCGGCGCTGCTGATGGCGGTGGTGCTGGCGGTGCTGAACCCGCTGATATTGCCGATGGCGCAGGGGTCTTTGATGCAGCGGGCGCTGGGGATGCTGCTGCTGGTGGGGGCGGGCGGGCTGGTTTATGCGGGCGTTGGGCTGGTGATTGGTGCCTATAGCCCGCGCCAGCTCGTGCAATCATTTCGCAAGGGATAGACATGATTATCGTTTCCGGCATCCAGCCGACCGGCAGCCTGCATCTGGGCAATTATCTGGGGGCGATCCGCAATTGGGTGCGGATGCAGGATGCGCTGGATGCGAACAGCCATGCCTTTTTCTTCATCGCCGATCTGCACGCCATCACGCTGTTCCAGGATCCGGCATCGCTGAAGCAATCGACGCGGGAGATTGCGGCCGCGCTGATGGCGGCCGGCATTGATCCCGCCAAGGCGACGCTGTTCAACCAGTCGCAGGTGCCGGAACATGCGGAGCTGGCCTGGGTGCTGGGCTGCACCGCGCGCATCGGCTGGCTGAACCGGATGACGCAGTTCAAGGAAAAATCGGGCAGGGATCGGGAGGGAGCATCCGTGGGCCTTTATACCTATCCGGTGCTGCAGGCCGCCGATGTGCTGCTTTATCGGGCCACGCATGTGCCGGTGGGGGACGACCAGAAGCAGCATCTGGAGCTGGCGCGCGATATTGCCGCCAAGTTCAACACGGATTTCGGCGCCGAGGTGTTTCCGCTGCCGGCGCCGACGATTCCGCCGGAATCGCCGCGTATCCGGTCTTTGCGCGATGGGACGGCGAAAATGTCGAAATCCGATCCTTCGGATATGAGCCGCATCAACCTGACAGACAGCGCGGACGATATTCGCAGCAAGGTGAAGAAGGCCAAGACCGACCCCGCGCCGCTGCCGGAGACGGCGGATGAGCTGGAGGGCCGGCCGGAAGCGCAGAATCTGCTGGGCATCTATGCCAGCATAGCGGGCGAAACGGTGGATGCGGTGCTGGCGCGCTTTGCGGGGCAGGGCTTTGGCCAGTTCAAGCCGGCGCTGGCCGATCTGCTGGTGGCGGCGCTGGAGCCGATTTCGGTGCGCTATCGGGCGTTGCTGGAGCAGCCGGAGCGGATCGACGCGGCGCTGGCGGCCGGCGCGGCCGCCGCGCGGACATCGGCCGCGCGCACCATGGCGGATGTGCGCCAGGCGGTGGGCTTTCTGGCGTGACAGCGCCGCTTTTCCCGGCCGGCATCCTTGTGGGCCATGCCCATTGCCCGGTTGCGAAAAGCGGCGTCACCATCATCCTGCCCGCCGCGCCGGTGGTGATGGCGGCCGATGTGCGCGGCGGCGGCCCCGGCACGCGGGAGACGGACGCGCTGGAGCCTTCGACGCTGGTGGAGCGGGTGCATGGGCTGGTGCTGGCGGGTGGCTCCGTTTTTGGGCTGGCGGCGGCGGATGCGGTGGTGCTGGCGCTGGCGCGGCGCGGCATTGGCCTGCCGATGGGCGGCGGGCTGGCGGTGCCGGTTATTCCCTCTGCCATCCTGTTTGATCTGGCCAATGGCGGCGACAAAAGCTGGGCGATGGCGGGCGGCGGCGATCCGCCCTATCAGCGGCTGGCGGCGGAAGCGCTGGCGGCCCTTTCATCTGCGCCGCTGACGGGGGCGGTGGGCGCCGGCCATGGCGCACGCGCCGGCAGCAGGGCAGGGGGCATCGGCATTGCCAGCGCCCGGCTGGATGGCGGCGGCCTGGTAACGGTGCTGATGGCTGTCAACAGCTTTGGCGAGGTGCTGGACGCGATTCCCGATGGCGGCCCGGTGCCAATGCCGAAAATGGCTGGGCCGAAAATGGCTGGGCCGAAAATGGCTGGGCCGAAAATGGCGGGTGCCGGCGCGGATCTGGCCCGCGCAGGCGGCGGCAACACCAGCATTGGCGCGATCATGACGGATGTGGCGCTGTCCCGCCCGGCGGCGAAGCGGCTGGCGATGATGGCGCATGACGGGCTGGCGCGCAGCATCCGCCCCATCCACACACCGTTTGATGGCGACAGCCTGTTCGCGCTTTCCACCGCGCCGGAAACCCCCGCGCGCGTTGATCCCGTGCTGCTGACGGAACTGGGCACCCGCGCCGCCGACTGCGTGGCGCGCGCCGTGCGGCTGGCTGTTCGTTAGCGGCGCAGCGCCTGCTCGGCTGTCTGCGCCACAGCAATGGTGCGCGCGGTTTCCGCTTGCACATCATCGGCCAGTTTTTCAATGGCCAGCCGCTCGCCATTGTCGGCGGGCAAGGCATCCGTGGTGATGCGGGCGGCGTTGAGGCTGGCCGATACCTCGGCCAATGGCGCGCGCGCGTCATCAAAGCGCGACAGCGCCATCTGCGCGCCAGACCATGATTCGGTGCCGATGGGGGCACCCGCCGCCAGTTTCAGCGCGCGGGCAAGCGCGGCTTCCGCTTTGGCGATATCGGCGCGCACGGTCGCGAAATTGCTGCCGGCCCGCGCCAGATCGGCGGCAATCGCCGCTTTTTCCTCGGCCGACAGGCCCGGCGCCAGGGCATCGCCCGGTGCCGCAATCACGCGCTCCTGCTCGGCCGCGCGGGGCAGCAGCGATGGGAAGGCCCCCTGTGCGCCGTTGGAACAGCCGGCCAGCAGGCACAGCCCGGCGGCGACAAAAAGCGGAACAGCGGCGCGCGAAAAGAATTGCATGGCCAGCGCCTAGCCCAGGCGGAGGAAAGCGACAACATGCTTGCAATCCAAAGATTCGCCCCCTAAAGGCGGCCTTCCAAGCGCCCGTAGCTCAGCTGGATAGAGCATCAGACTACGAATCTGAGGGCCGGACGTTCGAATCGTTCCGGGCGCACCAAATTTTTCAATGACATAGCCGGCAATGACCTGCGCTGCAAAGATCTCCGGGTATCCACCAGATGCTTCGGCACTATCGTCGATATCGTTCCGACGCGCGGGTTCGAGGAAAGGCTCGTCCGGTCCCTATGAAGGCAGACATTCAGCCGAGACGGCACACCATGGGGAACTGCATTCGGATTGTAATGTTACGCCGCTTTGCATGCCGTCCGCTCGTCCGAGCGCGCTTTGTACCGGGAGCCGTGCGGGCCTGGTGGCGTTGCCCCTGTGACGATCCGACAAGTTTTAGGAGAAAGATATGCAGATCAAGACGCGCAAGCTGGGCTCGCAGGGGCTCGAGGTTTCAGCCCTTGGCCTCGGCTGCATGGGGATGTCGGAATTCTATGGCGGTCGCGACGAGGCCGAGGCGGTGGCGACCATCCACCGCGCGCTCGAGCTTGGCGTCACATTCCTTGACACCGCCGACATGTACGGCCCCTTCACCAATGAAGTTCTGGTCGGCAAGGCAATCGCCGACCGCCGCGATCGGGTCGTGCTCGCGACCAAGTTCGCGAACGTCCGGGGCGAGAACGGCGAA
>DITZ01000009.1:20632-28589 GCA_002422985.1 Sphingomonadales bacterium UBA6171 | reverse complement strand
AGGCCATGCCGGCCGACATCGCGCCGTCGCCGATAACCGCAACCGCCTTGCCGGGCCTGCCGTTCAGCTTGTTGGCGATGGCAAAACCCAGGGCGGCGGAAATGGAGGTGCTGCTGTGCGCGGCGCCGAACGGATCATATTCGGATTCGCTGCGCTTGGTGAAGCCCGATAGGCCGCCGCCGGTGCGCAGCGTGCGGATGCGGTTGCGCCGGCCGGTAAGGATTTTGTGCGGGTAGCATTGGTGGCCAACGTCCCACACCAGACGGTCTTGCGGCGTGTTGAACACATAATGGATGGCGGTGGTCAGCTCCACCACGCCCAGCCCCGCACCCAGATGGCCGCCGGTCACGGAAACGGCATCGATCACTTCGGTGCGCAGCTCGTCGGCGAACTGGCGCAACTGATCGGGCCTCAGCTTGCGAAGGTCAGCCGGAAGTTTCACCTTGTCCAGCAGCGGGGTGTCGGGGCGTTGATAAGCAGGCGCGCCTGCCCCGGCTTTGTTGGTATCTGTCATATTGGCAGATTAGACGCCTGTTTCGCGTTGGGAAAGACGTAAATGCTGTTCAGGCACAAGCCGCGCAGCGACCGATGACTTCAAGCACCGGGCGAGCCGGGGTGAAGCCGGTGCGTTCGGCAGCGGCGCGCATGGCCGCGGCCAGCCGGTCATCGTCCATATGGGCGATGGTGCCGCAGCTTTCGCAGACAAGAAAGATGCAGTCATGGCTGCATGCCGGGTGGCTGTTGGCCACATAGGCATTGCGGCTTTCGATGCGCTTGGCGAGATTATGCGCCACGAACAGATCGAGGATGCGATAGACGCTGTTGGCCGCGATGCGGCGGCCGGTCTCGCGGGAGACATTTTCCGCGACATCATAGGCCGATGCCGGGCCGCCGGCGGCGGCCAGCGCGGCGAATATCTGCGCGCGCAACGCCGTCCAGGCGACATCCTGCGCCAGCAGCGCGTCGCGCGCGGCCGCGGCCAGATCGGGTCCACCGGCCGGAAAATGATCGTGCGCGCGGGCCGTGGACGCCATGCTCAGGGCCGTTCTGCGCTGGCCGTGGTTGTGGCGACGGCAGTTGTGGCGGCGGTGGCGGTGCGGGCGATGGAGGCTGTCAGCCGCTCCGCCTCCGGGCAGCCGCCGGTGCAGAGCTTCTTCAGCCGGTCCAGATTGGCTTCCGCCCGGCCCCTGGCGCCGCGCGCAAGGAAAGCGTTGCCCTGCGCCTCGATAATGGAGAGGTCGTTCGGGTTGATGGCGAGGGCCTCGCGATAGAAGCGCACTGCCTTGCCGGGCAGGCCATCGGCTTCGGCGGCGCGGGCGAGGCCGACGAAGGCGGCGACATTGCGCGGATCCGCGGCGAGCGCGGCTTCGAAACTGTCAATCGCCAGCTGGGTTTCGCGTCGGGCAAGCGCGGCGTCGCCAGCCTGCATGGCAGAGACGGAGGCGGGTGAAAGGGCGTTGTCGGCCAGGCCTCTTGCCTGTGAAGCGGCCAGCGCAGGCGTGCCGCTCAACAGCAACAGCGAAGCCAACAGATTGATGCTGTGCAGTTTTCCACGATTCCGAACGCAAATGATGTTCATATCCTATCGTCCCGCATAGTCTGGCCGTGCCGCCATTTCGGCATATGCTATCATTCCCGCACGATTGTTGCGACGAAAAAGCCATCGCAGCCATCATCTGCCGGCGTGAACGCCTGATGGGCCGCCAGCTTCAGCCCGTGCCGCGCGGCGGCAGCTTCCGCCTGTGCCAGCCCTTCGGCGGGCAGCACCGAGCAGACCGCATAGACCAGCCGGCCGCCCGGCTTCACCAGCTCCAGGCCGATGTCGATGAGCCGGGACTGAGCCGCCACCAGCTGCGCCAGCCGTTCGGGCGTCAGCCGCCAGCGCAGTTCGGGGTTGCGCCGCCAGGTGCCGGTGCCCGAACAGGGGGCATCCACCAGCACCAGATCGGCGGCAGCCGCCAAATCGGCCAGCATTTCGGATTCGCGGCCGGGATCCAGCAGCCGGGTTTCGACCATATGAGCAACGCCCGCCCGGTTGAGGCGCGGGGCCATCGCCGCAAGCCGGCCGCGATCGCTGTCGCTGGCGATGATGCGGCCCTGGCCCTGCATCGCGGCGGCCAGGGCCAGCGTCTTGCCGCCGGCACCGGCGCACAGATCAAGCACGTCCATGCCGGGCTGCGCGCCTGCAAAGCGCACGACATGCTGGCTGCCCGCGTCCTGCACCGCGATGCTGCCGTCCAGCATCAGCGGGTGCTGCTCCAGCGGCACCGGGGTGGCAAGCCGCAGGCCGGCGGGAAGGCCGGGGATGGGGCTGGCGTCCAGCTCGGTGGCGATGGCGGCCGCGTCGCCGCGCTGGACGCGCAGATCAACGGGCGCGCGGGCGATGAGCGCGGCCAGCTGGCGCGGGGCGTCCGCGCCAAAGCGGTCTGCCAGCAGCGGCTGCATCCAGTCGGGCGCCAAAGACGGCGCGGCGCGGGGTTCGTCCGGCGTCGGCAGGGCGGGTGCATAGGTGCTGCCATCAAACAGCGGCAACAGGTCTGGCCGTTCTGTTTCGGCCAGCCCCAGCAGCGCGGCGCGGCCGGAAACCGGGCAATCGGCGGTGAAGCGGATCGCGGCATAAAGATGCGCGCGGATGGCGGCCTTGTCTTTGGAACCGGCGAAGCGGTGCGCGGCAAACCAGCGCGCGGCCAGCGTGTCGGCGGCGGCCCCACCCTCGCGGGCGGCGGTGATGACGCTGTCGAGAATGTCGATGGCGGATTGCAGGCGGGCCGGGTTTTGCATGGTTGATCCTCAGCGTTGCATCGGCACGGGCACCGGCTTGGCGCTTTGACGAATCATCAGTCTCATAATGGCCGGCCGCGCAGACGGCGAGCCGCCTAGCGCGTCGGGTAGTTCGGCGCCTCGCGGGTGATCGTCACATCATGCACATGGCTTTCCCGCAGGCCGGCGTTGGTGATGCGGACAAATTGGGCGCGCTGGCGCAGATCTTCGAGTGTGGCGGAGCCGGTATAGCCCATGGCCGCCTTCAGCCCGCCAACCAGCTGGTGCAGCACATCGCGCGCCGGGCCTTTATAGGGCACCTGCCCCTCGATGCCTTCGGGCACCAGTTTCAGCTGATCCTTGATGTCCTGCTGGAAATAGCGGTCAGCGCTGCCGCGCGCCATGGCGCCAACACTGCCCATGCCGCGATAGCTTTTATAGGCGCGGCCCTGATAGAGGAAAGTGTCGCCCGGCGCTTCCTCGGTGCCGGCCAGCAGGCTGCCGATCATCACCGCGCTGGCACCCGCCGCAATGGCTTTGGCAATGTCCCCCGATGTGCGCAGGCCGCCGTCTGCGATCACCGGAATCCCGGCCTTTTCAGCGGCTTCCACCGTATCCATAATAGCGGTGAGCTGCGGCACGCCAACGCCGGCCACCACGCGCGTGGTGCAGATGCTGCCCGGCCCGATGCCCACCTTGATACCGTCTGCGCCCGCGCCGATCAGCGCGCGTGCGGCTTCGGCGGTGGCGACATTGCCGGCGATAACCTGCACATGGTTGGAAAGCGCCTTCACCCGCCGGACGGCTTCGGAAACCTGCACCGAATGGCCGTGCGCGGTATCGATTACCACCAGATCGCATTCGGCATCCATCAGCGCTGACGAGCGTTCAAAGCCCGCGTCGCCCACGGTGGAGGCCGCGGCCACCCGCAGCCGGCCGGCGGCGTCCTTGGTGGCGTTGGGATAGGTGACGGCCTTTTCCATGTCCTTCACGGTCACCAGCCCCACACAGCGGCCGGCATCATCCACCACCAGCAGCTTTTCGATGCGGCGCTGGTGCAGCAGGCGGCGCGCCTCCTCCTGGCTGACCCCGGCCTTCACCGTCGCCAGATTCTGGCTGGTCATCAGCTCGGACACGGGCTGGGCCATGTTTTCCGCAAAGCGCACGTCGCGGTTGGTCAAAATGCCAACCAGCCTGCCCGGTTCGCCCGGCGCCGATTTCTCCACCACCGGAATGCCGGAGATGCGGTGCGTGCGCATCAGTTCCAGCGCCTGACCGAGAGTCTGGTCGGCGGTCATGGTGATGGGGTTCACCACCATGCCCGATTCGAAACGCTTCACCTGGCGCACGGCCTGCACCTGCTCGGCGATGGAAAGGTTGCGGTGCAGCACGCCGATCCCGCCCATCTGCGCCATCACGATCGCCATGTCGGCCTCCGTCACCGTGTCCATCGCCGAGGACAGCATGGGGATGGCAAGCCGGATGCTTGGCGTGATGCGGGTGGAGGTGTTGGCCTGCGAGGGCAGGACGGCGGATTCGGCGGGCACGAGCAGCACGTCGTCGAAAGTCAGGCCAAGGCGGATGCGGTCCACCATGCCGGTCGGGTCGTTGTTGCTCATGCGCGCCTTGTCACCTGTTCTCGCTTTCGGGTCAGCTCTGGTTGGCCAGCCAGATCAGATAATATTTGGCCAGCTGTTCCCGGCCCGGACCGGTGACGGCCTTCAGCGCCGCTTCGGCACCGGCCTTGTCGCCGCTCTTGCCCAGCGCCAGCCCAAGGCGGGTGTTGACCATTGCCGCATCAACGCCACCCTTTTTCAGCGCGGTGCGATAGAGTTCCGCCGCCTTGGCATATTCGCCATAGCCGAGATAGGCGTCGGCCGTGCCCACGGCGGCGCGGCCGGTGGCGGCCGCATTGGCTTCCCTGGCCAGACCGGGGAGCGACGCCTTGTCCGACGCGATGCGCGGGCTGACGGACGTCTTCATTTCCTTCACAAAGGGCTTGCTGATTTGCAGCGCACCCTTGGCTATGCCCTCGTCCAGCACGGCATTGGCTTCACCGGGGAAGCCGCGCTGAATGGCGGTGTCGGCATATTCGGCATAGTCCCGCTCTCCGGCCAGCGCCTCATTGGCGCGCATCAGGCGCAGGATGTCGAGATTGGCCTGATCGTCAAACTTGGCCGAATCGCGGAAGATGATCAGCACATCGCGCCAGTTCTTGGCGTTCGGATAGGCCCGCACCAGCGCTTCGGACGTGACGGTAATCTGCGGCGGGAGCTTCGCATCATAAGCAAGCGCCAACGCCCGGCGATACCAGCTTTCGTCGGCCGGCGTGCCGCCGCGTTCCTGCGCGGCGATAGCCTGCTGGATCAGCTCGACGGCTTTGGCGCTGTTCTTGTTGCGGCGGTGCAGCTCGGCCATTTCGACCATCAGCTGCGCGTCGTTCGGGTTTATCACGATCAGCTGCTCGAACGCCTGCATGGCCCGCGCATTGTCGTTGGCCTGCAACGAAAGCGCGCCGATGTTGCGCAGATATTTCGCCTGATCTTCCGCCGCCAGCCTGCCGGACGCCAGACCATCTTCCAGCGCCTTCAGAATCTGCGCATTATCCTTGGAAAGGATGCCGGCGTTCAGGCGCATCTGGTGGATCACAAATATGTCGTCGGCCGTCAGGTTCGGCAAGGCGGCGGCCTGCTCCACCAGCCCCAGCGCGGCGCGGGCTTCGGCCGCAGCGGCCGTTTCGTCCTTCGCGGCAGAGGCCGTCTGCGCCTTCGCCAGCATCGGTTGCGCCTGTGCCAGCAGTTGCTGCACGGGCTTGGACAGCTTCACGCTGGCTGCTTTCTGGCTCTTCTTCTGCGCGTCGGCCGGTGCGGCAACGCCCATGACCAGCAGCGCGGCGACAGCCGCCAGAGAAGCCCGACTCATCCACTGTTTCATCTTCACTCTCCTGCTCTCGCTCGGCCCGCTGTCGGCCATGGTTGGCGCAGCGATGCATGGTGGCGCTATGGTCAAGCCAGCGTTGCGCCTTGATGAACGCGGCTCTCGCACCCTGTTCATGTTGCCGTCAAGTCACAACCGATGGTTCAGCGCGGCTTTCGACCATCCCGACCCAACTGGATAATTAAGTCGGGGCGGCGGACCTGTTCCGGGCAGCGGCGCCTTCCATTGTCGGTCAGGGCGGTCAGGATGGTCGGGATGGTCGGGATGGTCGGGATGGTCGGAAGGATCGAAACCCGCGTCAGGCGGTGAAGGCAGCCGAATCCGCCCTGCTTTGCGCGAAGGCGGCCACATCGCTATGGGGCGCGGATGACAGACGAGCATGAAGACAGCGGCCGACCCTCCACCAGCGCCGACCGCCGCGCCGCCCAGCGCGCCGAAGCCCGCAGCCGCCGCTCCGCCGCGCGGCTTGCGGCGGTGCAGGCGCTATACCAGCATGGGCAGGCGCGCACACCCGTTGCGCAACTGCTGAACGAGTTTCACCTGCACCGGCTGGGTGCCGAGCTTGAGGGCGAGCAGATGAAGGATGCGGATCAGCCCTTCTTCGACGATATCGTAACCGGCACGCTGGAGCGGCTGCCCGAACTGGATGCGCTGATCGCCGCGCGACTGGCGACCGGCTGGACGATGGAGCGGCTGGACCGGCTGATGCTGCATCTGCTGCGCGCCGGGGCCTATGAACTGGTGGCGCGGCCGGATATTCCGGCGGCGGTGGTCATCACCGAATATGTCGATGTGGCGCGCGCTTTCTATCCGGCGGCGGAATCGGGCTTTGTGAACGCCATGCTGGACGGCATGGCCCGCACGACGCGCACGGCGGGATAGCGAAGCTGGCCTTCGAAACAGACTTTATCACCCGCCTGCGCGGCATAGCCCGCGATGCGGCGGCGCGCGGGCTGCTGGACGATGCGGCGGTGGCGGCCTTTCCCTTCGGCCAGGATATTGTCGCCACGCACGACATGCTGGTGGAAGGCGTGCATTTCACGCCCGGCTGCCCGCCGTCCGATCTCGCCTGGAAACTGGTGGCGGTGAACCTTTCGGATCTCGCCGCCATGGCGGCGCGGCCGGTGGGGCTGCTGACCGGCGTCGGCTTTTCGCCGGCCTGTGATGCGGATTGGCGGCGGGATTTCGTGGCCGGGCTGGATCGGGTGCTGGCGGAATATGGCTGTCCGCTGTGGGGTGGCGACACGGTGGCCGCGCCGCACGGCATTATCCTGTCGGCAACCGCCATCGGACAGGTTGCGCCCGGCGGCGCGATTGCACGCAGCACCGCGCATGATGGCGATGATCTCTGGGTAAGCGGCACGATCGGCGACAGCGGGCTGGGCCTGAAGGTGGCGCTGGGCGAGACCGGCTATCCACCGGCCGCGGCAAAGGCGCTGCTGGCGCGCTATCGCCGGCCGCTGCCCCGGCTGGCGCTGGGGCGGGCGCTGGCGGGCGTGGCCAGCGCGATGATGGACGTGTCGGACGGGCTGGCGATCGATGCCGGCCGGCTGGCGGCGGCATCCGGCCTGCATGCAGAACTCGTGCTCGATCAAGTGCCGCTGTCAGCCGCCGCGCGGCTGGTCGCGCCCGATGCCCTGCTGGCGCATGTGACGGCCGGAGACGATTATGAACTGCTTTTCGCCGCCCCGCCGTCAGCCGCCGGCGCGGTGATGGCCGCCGCCACCGCCAACGGCACGCCGGTCACATCGGTCGGCCGGCTGGTGCGCGGCGCGGGCGCGCTGTCGCTCTGGCAGGCCGGCAAAGCGGTGCCGCTGCCGCAGCGGCTGGGGCATCTGCATACCCATCAACGCTAATGCGGGCTTGCGCTGCGATTCGCCCTTTGCCACAAAGTTAATTCCCAGTGCGTGCCGGGATGCTTTTCCGGCGCGCGGCAGGGCAATAATGGAGGGGATCAACAGATGGATTATGTGCTCGTTGCCATAGCCTGCGGATTGGCCGCAGTGCTCTATGGCATAGTGACGACCGGATCGGTGCTGAAGGCATCACCCGGCAATGCCAGAATGCAGGAAATCGCCGCCGCCATTCAGGAGGGCGCGCAAGCCTATCTGCGCAAACAATATGCCGCGATCGCCATCGTCGGCGTCATCGCGCTGGTGCCGGTGTGGTGGTTCTTCGGCCAGTGGGGCGCCATCGGCTTCCTGATTGGCGCCGTGCTGTCGGGCGTCACGGGTTTCATCGGCATGAATGTGTCGGTGCG
>DITZ01000009.1:0-20539 GCA_002422985.1 Sphingomonadales bacterium UBA6171 | reverse complement strand
GGCGCCAGCCTCATCTCCATCTTCGCGCGTCTGGGCGGCGGCATCTTCACCAAGGCCGCCGACGTCGGTGCGGACCTTGTGGGCAAGGTGGAAGCCGGCATCCCGGAGGATGACCCCCGCAATCCGGCCGTCATCGCCGACAATGTGGGCGACAATGTCGGCGATTGCGCCGGCATGGCGGCCGATCTGTTCGAAACCTATGTCGTAACCGTGGGGGCCACCATGGTGCTCACCGCGCTGCTGATCGGCGGCGATGCGCTCGAAGGCCTGATGACGCTGCCGCTGCTGGCCGGCGGCGTGTGCATCATCGCCTCCATCATCGGCACCTATTTTGTGAAGCTCGGCTCGTCCAAGAACATCATGGGCGCGCTCTACAAAGGCTTCATCACCTCGGCGCTGCTGTCGGTGCCGCTGCTGTGGCTCGCCACCAAGGCGCTGTTCCCGGACATGAACGCCATCATCGGCGGCGCTGAAACCGTCACGCCGGGCGGCGCGGCGGTCGTCGGTGCCGATGGCGTCGCGGTCGTGCGCGCCGTTACCGAAGCGGGCGGCTTTTCCGCCATGGACCTGTTCTGGTGCATGCTGATCGGCCTTGGTGTCACCGGCCTCATCGTCTGGATTACCGAATATTACACCGGCACCGGCTATCGCCCGGTGCAATCCATCGCCAGGGCTTCCGTAACCGGCCATGGCACCAACATCATTCAGGGGCTGGCCGTCGGCCTTGAATCCACCGCGCTGCCGGTGATCGTGATCTGCGTCGGCATCGTCGCTTCCTATATCCTCGCCGGCCTCATCGGCATCGGCTTTGCCGCCACCGCCATGCTGGCGCTGGCCGGCATGGTCGTCGCGCTCGATGCCTATGGTCCGGTCACGGACAATGCCGGCGGCATCGCCGAAATGGCGGGGCTGGACGGTGAAGTGCGCGAACGGACGGACGCGCTGGACGCCGTGGGCAACACCACCAAAGCCGTCACCAAGGGCTATGCCATCGGCTCGGCGGGCCTCGCGTCGCTGGTGCTGTTTGGTGCCTACACGACCGACCTTGAGAAATATTTCGGCAATCTCGCGGTCGATTTCACCCTGTCCAACCCCTATGTTGTCGTCGGGCTGTTGCTGGGCGCATTGCTGCCCAACATCTTTGGCTCCATGGCGATGACGGCGGTGGGCCGGGCAGCCGGGGCGGTGGTGGAGGAAGTGCGCGAGCAGTTCCGCACCAATCCGGGCATCATGGCGGGCACCTCGCGGCCCGACTATGCCCGCACCGTCGGCCTTGTCACCCAGGCGGCGATCCGTGAAATGATCATCCCGTCGCTGCTGCCGGTGCTGGCGCCGATTGCGCTCTATTTCATCATCCTCCCCATCGCTGGTCAGGCCAACGCCTTCGCCGCCCTTGGGGCGTTGCTGATGGGTGTGATCATCGGCGGCATCTTCATCGCCATCTCCATGACGAGCGGCGGCGGGGCATGGGATAATGCCAAGAAATATATCGAGGACGGCCATTATGGCGGCAAGGGATCGGAAGCCCATAAGGCAGCCGTCACCGGCGACACGGTGGGGGATCCCTATAAGGATACCGCCGGTCCGGCGGTTAACCCGATGATCAAGATCACGAACATCGTGGCGCTTTTGCTCCTGGCGGCCGTCGCAGGTGGTGCCTGAGGCGGCTGTGGCCTGGAGGAGGATTGCATGGCAATCGTCCGAAGGTCCACAGACTCGCCGCAGGCTCGGCCGGCGTGAAAAAAGGGGCGGGGGTTCAACCCCGCCCCTTTTTTGCACGTCCCCCTTTTTTGCACGTCCCACTGCCGTGGCAAAGCCACGCCAACCACTATTGCCGTGGCCTTGCCCGCAACTTTTTTACAATCCCGCTTGCTCAGCCGGACCCGCGCGGTTCATCCGCACGGCCGGCGGCCGCGCATATCCGCACCGGCCGCGCGGGAAACCCGCGCGAGTCCGGCCTGTCCCGCCAAAGAAAAGAAAGAGCAGGGCGGGCAAAGCCCTTGTCGTCGGAAGGGGTCGTCGGACGGGCTTGCCGGATGCTCCGGCAAGCCGCCGGCCGGGCGGACGGCGAGTCCGCAGGTCTTCGGACGATTGCTGCGCAATCCTCCTCCAGACTGCGGTCGCCTCGCGCCGCTATTGCGGCGGGCCGCCGCCGCCGCCGCCCATCGCGCCCACCTGCCCGATATTCCCGAACAGATCCTCGATAATCCCGGTCTCGCGGCCCAGCGTCGGGGTCTTGTTCCTGTCCGGCACGATGTCCGCCACCTTTTCCAGCCCGCGCTTTTCCGCGCTGGTCACCGTGCCATCGGGGCCAAAGCGCACCATCAGCACCGTCTGGTCAGACGGTTTGGATTTCAGAAAGGCATATTGTTTGGTGCCGCGCGAAATATAGTACCAGACATTCTCGTCCCACTGGCCGGTCAGCGTCGGGCGGCCAAGGGCGCGGGAAACACTGTCCTTATTGTCCACGCCGGGCTGCACGCTGGCGATCAGTTCCTCGTCCACCAGATAGCCCTGATTGTCGCGGATGCGGGTGCAGCCGGCGGTGGCCAGCAGCGCCGCACCCAGCGCGGCGGCGGCAAGCAGGCGGGGCAGGGCGGAAGGCTTCGTCATGCTCACTCCAGACAAGATGTCGCTGCATTGCCTGCAACGACGGGTAGCTTCTTTGCCGCATGTCTTGCAGCGCGCCCCCTCTGGCCGCATATGCGGCGGGAAGGCCGCCCATGCAAGCGGGATGGCCGCCTGTTCATCGCATGCGGTATCTGAATGAATCTTATATCACGCCTCTTTTCCAGCCTCACCACGGCCAAGCCGCCGCCGATGCTGCCGCTGTGGCAGGCCATCGTCGCCGAAGCGCGCGATCCGCACTGGTATCTGCGCCATGGCGTGGCCGACACGGTGGATGGCCGCTTCGATATGGTGGCGCTGATCAGCTCGCTGGTGATGCTGCGGCTTGAAGCGCTGGATATGCGGGCGGAATCCTCGCTGCTCACCGAATGTTTCGTGGCGGATATGGATGGCTCCGTGCGCGCGCTGGGGATTGGCGATATGGTGGTGGGCAAGCATGTCGGCCGCATGACCGGGGCGCTGGGCGGGCGACTGGGCGCCTATCGCGCGGCGCTGGCAGCCGATGCGCCGGGCGACGCGCTGATCGCGGTTCTGGCGCGCAATGTATATCGCGGCGAAGATGCCGGCGGGCTGGCAGCCGGGCTGGCAACAGACGTGCGCGCCCTGGCAGCGCGGCTTGCGGCACTGCCGGCGCCGTCGCTGCTGGAAGGCCGGCTAAGCCTGTGATCGGCCATGAATATTCGGTCGTGGTGGCGTTGCAGCGGCTTTCCCCGCGCCCGCTGCCGTTCAATCTGGCCGCCGATGCGGCCGCCCGGGCGGCGCTGGCGCTGCGCTTCGATCTGATCGCGCTGGATCGGCTGGAAGCGGTGCTGGACGTGGCGCGAAAGGGGGAGGGCGCGCAGGCAGTTGGCCGGCTGCTGGCCAGCGCGACGCAGCGCTGTGTCATCAGCCAGGAGCCGGTGCCGGCGCAGATTGATATGCCGGTGGTGCTGGACTTCATGGCGCTGCGCACGCTGCCTGACAGCGATGAGCTTGAGCTGGAGGAGGATGCGCTCGACGCCATCCTGTTCGAGGGCGACAGCATCGATCTGGGGGAGGCGGTGGCGCAATGCTTCGCGCTGGCGCTGGACCCCTATCCCAGGGCGAGCGACGCGGCGATTGCCGCCGCGCGCCGGCATATCCTGAGCGAGGAAGAAGCCGCCGCGCGCACAGTGGCGGCCAGGGCTGCGCAAAATCCGTTCGCCGTGCTGAAGCGCGACTGACCAGACGGCGTGCCGCCCGCCACCACCATATTCGAGGAAATGTCGGCGCTGGCCCGCGCGCATGGGGCCATCAATCTGGGGCAGGGCTTCCCCGATGCCGCCGGGCCGCAATCGGTGCGGGCCGCGGCGGCTGACGCGGTGCTGAACGGCCCGCACCATTATCCGCCGATGCGCGGCATGATGGAACTGCGGACGGCGCTCGCGGATTTTTATGGGGCAACGCAGGGCCTTGCGGTGGATGCCGAGCACGGAACATTGGTCACATCGGGCGCGACCGAGGCGCTGGCGTCGGCCATCTTTGCGCTGGTGGCGCCGGGGGACGAGGTGATTATCCTGGCGCCCGCCTATGATGCCTATGCGCCGCTGGTGCGGCGGGCGGGCGCTGTGCCGCGCTTTGTCACGCTGGTGCCGCCGGATTTCGCCGTCAGCGCCGAAGCGCTGGCGGCGGTGGTGAGCGCGAAAACGCGCGCGATTCTGGTGAATGATCCGGTCAACCCCACCGGGCGGATGCTGCGCGAAAGCGACCGGGCCGCGATTGCCGGTCTGGCGCTGGCGCATGATCTGTTCGTGATCGCGGATGAGGTGTGGGAGGAGGTGCGGCCGCCGGGCGTTGCGCATGTCTCGCTCTCGGCAAACCCGCTGCTGGCGGATCGGGTGGTGAAAATCGGTTCAGCGGGGAAGATATTTCAGGCAACCGGCTGGAAAGTGGGCTGGGCACTGGCCGCCGCGCCGCTGACCGATCGGATGGCGGCGATGCACCAATATCTCACCTTCACCACGCCGCCGGCATTGCAACTGGCCACGGCCTATGGGCTGAAGCATGAACGGGCCTGGCTGGAGGCGATGCGGGTGGAGATGGCCCGGAGCCGCGCCTTGCTGGCCGAGGCGCTGGCCGCCGCTGATTATGTGGTGCTGCCCGGCGAAGCGACCTGGTTCCTGAACATTGATCTGGCGGCGTCCGGGATCACCATGACCGACCGGGCTTTTTGCCGGCATCTGGTAACGCGGCACGGCGTGGCCGCGATTCCCGTGTCGGCCTTTCATGAAGGGCCGGATGCGCCGGATGCGGTGGTCCGTTTCTGTCACGCGAAATCAGCCGCGACGATTCGGGCGGCGATTCCGGGGATAGCGGCGGCAAAATTTTCTCCCCGACCAGGCGGGGGGGACGAACCCACAGGCCGGTAGAGGGGGGCGCTTTGCGGCTGAAATCGACCAGCCCGGCGCAAAACTCAGAAATCCGAACAAATCCCCCCGACTTCCCAATCGCCATAGCGGGTGGGTTCCGGTCCCTTGCGGCCACCAACCTCCTCCGGCACACCAGCCTCCTCCGGCAGTGTGGCGGCAGGGTGCGGCGCGGCCTTGTCGGCGGCCCTCTCCTTTTCAGGGGTGCTTTTCTCGCTCATCCTCTGTTCCATAGCGGCGAAAATGCCCCCGTGCGAGGGGGTGCGCCGGGGGAGCCGAAGCCATGCAGCATCTGAACGGAAAAATCATCGCACTCACGGGCGCGGGCAGCGGCATCGGGCGGGCACTGGCGCTGGGATTGGCGCGGCGCGGTGCCACCATTGCCATGGCGGATCGTGATGCCGCCGGCCTGGCTGAAACGGCGCGCATGCTGGGCAATTACCCGCACAGCAGCAGCGTGTTCGATGTGACGGACCATGCGGCGCTCGCCACCTTCGTGCATGGCGCGGTCGCGCAATTTGGCCGGCTGGACGGCATCATCAACAATGCCGGCCTGACGGTCGTCGCCCCTTTTGCCGATTGCCCGCGCGCGGATTTCGCCCGGGTGATGGCGGTTAATTTCGAAGCGGTGGCAGAGGGTTGCCGGCTGGCGCTGCCCCATCTTCGCGCCCATGGCACGGGCTGGATCGTCAACATATCCTCGGTGTTCGGGATGATGGGCTATCCCGCGCAAAGCGCCTATAATGCGTCCAAATATGCGGTGCGCGGGCTTTCAGAGGCATTATATCTGGAACTGGGCGCAACCGATCCGGGCATCAGCGTGGTGCGGGTGCATCCGGGCGGCATCAAGACCAATGTGGCGCGCAATGCCAAGGTGATTGCCGGCATGCCGGGAACGGCTATGGAAGCCGTTCAGGGTGACGCCTTTGAACAGGTCGCCAGAACCACGGCGGCGGCGGCGGCCGAGACGATTATCCGGGGCATGGAGCGCGGACAGCACCGGATTCTCATCGGGCCGGACGCGCGATTCATCGACTGGATGGTGCGGCTTTTCCCGGTTTCCTACATGAAACGCATCGGACCCTTCCTGGGTGGCGCACCAAAGCGTTGATTTCCGGCGCGCAAACACCCAATTTGGGGACATGAACCGCACACGCACCTTCATGCTGATGGCCGCCATGGCCTCGCTTTTCATGGGGATGGGCTTTCTGATCGGCGGGCGCAGCGGGATGCTGATCGCCCTGCTGTTTGCAATCGGCATGAATGTCTTCGCCTGGTGGAACAGCGACAGGATCGTGCTGAAAATGCACCGCGCGCAGGCGGTGGGGCCGGATCATCCGCTGCATGCCATTGTCACGCCGCTGGCCGCCCGGGCCGGCATCCCGATGCCGAAAGTCTATATCGTCGATCAGCCGCAGCCCAACGCCTTTGCCACCGGGCGAAACCCGGAAAACGCCGCGGTCGCGGCCACCACCGGCCTGATGCAGATGCTGGACCGCGACGAGATCGCCGCCGTGATGGCGCATGAACTGGCGCATGTGAAGAATCGCGACACGCTGGTGATGACGGTGACGGCAACGCTGGCCGGTGCGATTTCGATGCTGGGCAATTTCGCCTTCTTCTTCGGCGGCAACCGGGAAAATGGCCAGTCCAACGCGCTGGTCGCGATCGTGGCGATGATCGTCGCGCCCATGGCCGCCGCGCTGGTGCAGATGGCGATCAGCCGCACGCGCGAATATGGCGCCGACGAAATGGGCGCGGAAATCAGCGGGCAGCCGCTGAAGCTCGCCTCCGCGCTGGCGAAATTGCAGGGCGCGGCACAGCGCATCCGCAACCCGGTGGCAGAGGCCAATCCGGCCGCCGCCTCGCTCTATATCATCGCGCCGGGGCTGGGCGGGGTGCGCGACAGCCTGTTTTCCACCCACCCGGCGGCCGAGAATCGCATCGCGGCGCTCGAAATGCTCGCAACCGAATCCGGCGCAACGCTGGTGCTCCCCGGGCCGCCGGCCTCGCCCTGGCCCCGCGCCGCCGCGCACCAGCCGAGCGCGCTCGGCAAGCTGCGCCGGCCAAGCGCGCTCGGCAAGCTGCGCCCGAACGAGCCGCGCGATCCCCGTTAACGCGCCGCCACGCGCAGCCGGAACCCCCGTGCCAGGCGTTGCCGCGCGTCGTGCGGCAAGCGTGATGCTGCACAGCGTTACCACCATGGGCCAGCCGCTCGACGCCGTGCTGGCCCGCGCAACACAGGGCCTGTCGGCACCGGATCGCGCACTGGCGCGGGCGCTGGTGTCGCAGGCGCTGCGGCAATTGCCGGGCATCGACGCGACCATCGACTCCGCAACCGAGCGGCCATTGCCCGAAGACAGCCGCGCGCGTCAGGCGCTGCGGGTGGCGCTGGCCGGCCGCTATTGCCTCGATACGCCGCCGCACGCCGTGGTGGCGACGACACTGCCGCTGCTGGAAGGCGGCCCGCGCCGGCTGGCGCATGGCGTGCTCTCCACCATTTTCCGAACCGTTCAGGCGCTGCCGGCACCCGCATTGCCCGATGGGGTGCAGGCGCGCTGGGCCGATGCCTGGGGCGAGACGGTTGCAGCCAGTGCCGCGCTGATGCTGGCCGATATTCCGCCCACCGATCTGCGGCTGGCCGATCCGGCGCGAACGGCGGATTATAAGACGCAATTGGGGGCGACCAGCCTGTTCCCCGGCCATCTGCGGCTGCCCGACGGGGCGGACATCAGCGAATTGCCGGGTTTTACCGCCGGAGACTGGTGGGTGCAGGATGCCGCCGCGCAGTTGGCCGTGCCGCTGCTGGGTGATGTTGCGGGCAAGAATATCCTCGATCTGTGCGCCGCGCCCGGCGGCAAGACGATGCAGCTGGCGGCAGCGGGTGCGCATGTGACGGCGGTGGACATGAGCGCCAGCCGGCTGAAGCGCCTGCGGGAAAATCTGAAGCGCACCGGCCTGTCTGCCACGGTGGTAACGGCGGATGCGCTGCTGTGGGCACCGGATGCGCCTTTCGATGCCATCCTTCTGGATGCGCCCTGCTCGGCAACGGGCACCTTCCGCCGCCATCCCGAAGTGCTGCTGCGCGGCGGCGGCGCGGTGCTCACCCGGCTGGCGGCGCTGCAATCGGCCCTGCTGGCGCGCGCGTCCGGCTGGCTGAAGCCGGGCGGCACATTGGTCTGTGCGGTCTGCTCGCTGGAGCGGGAGGAAGCGCCGCCGGCACCGCCCGCCGTGTTGGCGCCCTATCCGGTTACGGTCGATGAACTGCCCGCCGGGCTGCTGCCCACGGCCGAGGGCTATGTCCGCACCCTGCCGGGCCTGTGGCGGGAAAGCGGCGGCGCGGACGGCTTCCAGATCGCCCGCTACCGCCGCCGTCCCTAGATATTCAGCTTAGAGCGCTCTAGCGGCAACGCGCGTTGCCCTGCTCGATTTCCTTGCCGATAATCGCGCCCAGCGTGCCGCCGATGATGGAGCCGAGCGTCTTGTCGCCCTGTCCGGCCAGGATATTCCCCAGCGTGCCGCCGGCAACCGCGCCGACCACCGCACCCGTGGTGCCATCCTGACGACGGCATTGATAGCGGCCATTGTCATACCAATAGTCCCGCCCGCGCACCCAGCCGCGGCTGGACGTCGGATAGGCATAGACCTGCCCCGGATAGTGGCGCGCGGGATAGGTGCGCACCGGCTGAACATAAACCGGCGTCTGCCAGCCGCGACTGCCCGACACATAACGCCCGTCACGCACGCCATGCTGATAGGCGCGCTGCTCGTCGCGGCGATCCTGCCGCGCGTCACGGCGCTGCGCCTCGTGCCGGTTGTCGTGCCGGTTATCGTGGCGCCAGTCATTGTCGCGCCGGTTGTCCTGCCAGCTTTGGTGGCCGCGATTGTCGCGATGGTCGCGGTCGTCGGCCATAGCCGGGCTGCCCAGCAGCAACAGCGAGGCGCCAATCGCGCCTGCCACCATGCGGCTCTTGTTGTGTGCCTTGTCGGTCATTCTCATTCTCCTGCCAGAAGCATGCAGCCTTTCTGCGCCATCGCGCCTTGCACAGCCCTGAAGCGGCGATTCATCTGCCATTCAAGCGGCGACGCATTGCCAACGGGGCCTGCTCCGCTAGGAATGGCGCATGATTATGCGCCTTGCCATCAACGCCGCTGCGCTGCTTCTGGGGGCGGGGGTGGCGCATTTCATCGTCGGGCCGCCCACCGCACGGGCAGCAATCCAGCCACTGGAACTGACCGCCCGCCCGGTTCAGCTGTCGCCCGATGATCCGGCGGTGGATCAGGTGGGGAAGCTCGGCTGGCGCGGCGGCATCGCGCTGTCCTCGCCGGAACGGCGCTTTGGCGGCGTTTCCGATCTGCGCTTCGATGCCGGTTGCGGGCGATTCCTGGCGGTGTCAGACACCGGCGCCTGGCTGATCTTCGCGCCCGTCGAAGACAATGGCCGGCTGCTGGGAATCACGGCCGGCAGCATCGCCCCCATCCGCGACGAACGCGGCAACACCCCCGCGCGCAAGGCCGACGGCGATTCCGAAGCCATCGCCATCACGCGCGACGGCAACAGCCATGTGTGGTTCGAACGCGACAATCGCGCCCAGACCTATCCCGGCATCAGCGCCTGCACGCCCGAATCACTGGCACAAGCGGCCGCCGGCACGCTGCGCCCGGCCGCCATCGCCCGCTGGCCGGCGAACGGCGGGCCAGAGGCCGCAGACCGATTCTGGGACGGGCAGTTCATCCTGGCAGAGGCGCAGACTGACGGGGAGGGCCGGCATGTCGGCCATCTGCTGGATGCGCGCGGTGCCGTGCGCGCCGATGTGACGATCCGCCTGCCGCCGGACTTCCAGCCCACCGGCCTCGCGCAATTGGGCGAGGATGCCGATGGCGTGACCTATCTGCTGCTGCTGCGCCGATTCTCGCCCCTGAGCGGCGTTGCGGTCATCGTGATGCGCGTGACGGTGCCCGCCGAAGGCGGTGAGGTGGAGGGCGAGGAGATCGCGCGGCTGCGGCCGCCGCTGTCGGTGGACAATATGGAGGGGATTGCGGTGCGCAAGGAAGGCGGGCGCACCATGGTCTATCTGGTTTCAGATAATAATTTCAATATGCTGCAACGCACTCTGCTGATGAAGTTCGAGCTGCTGGAACAGGAAAAGGGCGGCAACCCCTAGGGTGCCGCCCGCCTGTTCCCTCGCATGTTCCTTATCCGTCCGGCCGGAAGCCGAGCCGGGCGGCTCAGGCGGCGGTGGCCACTTTCTTGGCCACTTCGCGCTTCAGGCGACGGGCTTTCAGGCTGAGATCGTCATTGCTGGTCTTCAGCAACCAGACGTCCAGGCCGCCAACATGCTCGACCGAGCGGATGCCGTGCGTGGAAACCTTGAGGCGCACCGAGCGGCCAAGCGCGTCCGACATCAGCGTCACATGCTGCAAATTGGGCAGGAAGCTGCGCTTGGTCTTGTTGTTCGCATGGCTCACATTATGGCCAATTTGGCGACCCTTGCCGGTCAGTTCGCAGACGCGCGACATGTTACAGTCCTCATCATCAGGTAAGCGGAGCCGTTTCGGCCCCAAAAAATTGAGCGCGCCCATTACCCACAGCAGCGCCCGCCGTCAAGCGCCGGGCCGATCCGGCAAAAATCATACCCCGCCATAACGGTGTGAATTTTGCCCCGCTTTGGCTGGACCAGTCGTTAACGCCGTGCCAAATGAGGGCCGTGCCCACCTTTGCCATCCATTGCATCGACAAGCCCCTGCAGCGCCACCTGCGCACGGCGGCGCGCGCGGAACATCTGGCCTATCTGGAAGGCGCGATCGACCAGATTCTCGTGGCCGGCCCGCTGCTGGATGATGAAGGGCTGCCGATCGGCTCCATGCTGCTGATGAATTTCGCGGACCGGCGCGCGGCGGTGAATTTCGCGGCCGACGATCCCTATGCGCGGGCCGGGCTGTTCTCGTCGGTGGCAGTCACGGCCTGGCGCCAGGTTTTACCGAAAAGCTGATTCCGCCTGAAAGCCGATGCCGACTGAAAGATTCCGCCTATAATCTGATCCCCGCGGCCAGCAACGCCGCCCGCGCCCCGGCTGCACCCTCGAATCGATGCGCCAGCCAGCCGGAGTCCTGGGCTGCCCTGACATTGGCGGCATTATCGTCGATGAAGATCGCCGCGCCGCCACCCAGGCCGAAACGGGCCTGCGCCAGCTGATAAATGGCCGGGTCGGGCTTCACCAGCTTTTCCGTGCCGGAAACGATGATGTCGCGGAACAGGTCGAAGATCGGCGCGGTGGGGCGGAACATCGCCCAGAATTCATGCGCGAAATTGGTGATGGCATAAAGCGGCACTTGCGCCGCGGCCAGCTCGCGCACCAGTTCCAGGCTGCCGGGCACGGGGCCGGGGATGGTTTCCAGCCAGCGCGGGCCATATTGCGCGATCAGCCCGGCCTCGGCCGGAAAAAGCGCGGCCAGTTCGGCGGCGGTTTCGACAAAGGGCCGGCCGGCGTCGTGCTGGAAATGCCATTGGCGCGTAACAACATGGCCGAGGAACCAGTCCAGCCGGTCGGCGTCGGCTATCAGCTTCTCATACAGGAAGCGCGGGTCCCAGTCATACAGCACATGGCCGACATCGAACACGACCGCCTGAACCTCGGCCTGCTGTTCGCGCGCGCGCGAAAACGCCGCATGTTCGCGCGCGCGCGAAAACGCCGCACCGGCGCTGGCCGATCCGGCGTTGTTCAACCCGTCATCGCCTGTGGAGCCACGCATAGAGCGGACGGCTCCGGCAATCAGCCCTGGCGGGCCTTGAAGCGACGGTTGGTCTTGTTGATCACATAGGTGCGGCCACGCCGGCGGATGACGCGGTTGTCACGGTGGCGGCCCTTCAGCGACTTCAGGCTGTTGCGGATCTTCATGGATATCCCCGGAGATAATCTGGAATTAGTGAGCGGCGGCGGATAGTCGCGGCAGGCGTCAAAGTCAATGCCGCGCCGACAACAGGCCGGTTGGCCTATGCGGCGACCCGATGCTAGGGGCGGCCATGGCCATCACCATCTCCTCCGCATTTGATTCGGGCAACATCAGGGTCCTGGACGAAGTGACGCCCGGCCATTTCCGGCTCGCCATCCATGCCGACGCCGGCGGCGAGTTTCTGCAATGGTTCCATTTTCGCGTTTCCGGCGCGAAGGGCGTGCCGCTCCGGCTGGACATCATGGGGCTGGAAAAATCCGCCTATCCGGGCGGCTGGCCCAATTACCGGGCGCGCATGTCGGCAGACCGGCAGCGCTGGGTGCAGGCCGACAGTCGCTGGAACGCCGGCGAGGGCATGCTCAGCATCATCGTGACGCCCGACACGGATATGCTGTGGTTCGCCTATTTCGCGCCCTATTCGATGGAACGGCATCATGATCTGGTGGCCCGCATGGCCGGCCGGCCGGGGGTGAGCGCGGCCGTGCTGGGCCATTCGCTGGACGGGCAGCCGATCGACTGCCTTTCCATCGGTTCCGGCCCGCGGCAGATCTGGTTGCAAGCCCGGCAGCATCCGGGTGAATCCATGGCCCAATGGTGGATGGAAGGCGCGCTGGAGGAATTGACCGATCCCGGCTCCACCGTTTCGCGTAAACTGTTAAAAAAGTCCCGCATCCATCTGGTGCCCAATATGAATCCCGATGGCAGCCGGCGCGGCCATCTGCGCACCAATGCCGTCGGCGCCAATTTGAACCGCGAATGGGCGGCGCCCACGCCGGAGCGCGCGCCCGAAGTGCTGGCCGTGCGCAATGCGATGGACCGGACGGGCGTGGATTTCGCGCTGGATGTGCATGGCGACGAGGCGCTGCCGCATGTGTTCATCGCCGGTTTCGAAGGCGTGCCGGGCGTGACCAACCGGCAATTGGACCTGCTGCGGCGCTATCAGGCGCAGCTATGCCTTCACAGCCCGGATTTTCAGACGAAGATCGGCTATCCGCAGTCCGCGCCCGGCAAGGCCAATCTGGCGATGGCGACCAACCAGATCGCGCATCGTTTCGGTTGCGTGGCCGCGACGTTGGAAATGCCGTTCAAGGATGCGGATGATTGCCCGGAGCCGGTGGAGGGCTGGTCGCCCGCGCGGTCGCGGCGGCTGGCGGTGGCCTGCCTGGCAGCGCTTGGGGATATTGTGGACGAACTCAGGTAAAGGATTGAAATGTCTGAACTCATTCTTGTCCGTCATGGTCAGTCGGCATGGAATCTGGAAAATCGCTTCACCGGCTGGTGGGATGTGGACCTGACGGAACAGGGCGTGGCCGAAGCCCGCGCGGCGGGCAGGCTGCTGGCGGATAAGCGCCTGCTGATCGACACGGCTTTCACCTCAGTGCAAACCCGCGCCATCCGCACGCTGGGGCTGATCCTGTCCGGGATGGACAGTCTGTGGGTGCCGGTGGTGAAGGACTGGCGCTTCAACGAGCGGCATTATGGCGGGCTGACCGGGCTGGACAAGGCCGAGACGGCGGCCAGACATGGCGAAGAACAGGTGCGCATCTGGCGCCGCAGCTTCGACGTGCCGCCGCCGCCGATGGAAGCGGGAAGCCGCTTTGATGTGGCGCAGGATCGCCGCTATGCCGGCATCGACGTCCCGCTGGCGGAGAGTTTGAAGGACACGATTGCACGCGTGCTGCCGGCCTATACCGCGCTGGTGGAGCCGGAACTGGCCGCCGGCAAAACGGTGCTGATCGCTGCCCATGGCAACAGCCTGCGCGCGCTCATCAAGCATCTGTCGGGCATTTCCGATGCTGACATCGTGGATCTGGAAATCCCGACGGGCCGGCCGATTCTCTACCGGATGGATGGCGTGAAGGCGCTCAGCCGCGCCTATGTCGATGAAGGATGAGGGGTCGATGAAGGATGAGCGCATGACGCAGCCGCTGGTCGCCATCATCATGGGCAGCAGGACGGACTGGGAGACGATGCGCCATGCCGCCGAAACGCTCGACGCCTTGGGCGTGCCCCATGTGGCGAAGGTCGTTTCCGCGCACCGCACGCCGCAGCGGCTGGTGGCCTTTGCCGAAGGGGCGGAAAGCGCCGGCTATCAGGTGGTGATCGCCGGTGCCGGCGGCGCGGCGCATCTGCCGGGCATGGTTGCCAGCATGACGAGCCTGCCGGTGCTGGGCGTGCCGGTGCAGTCGTCGGCGCTGTCGGGCATGGATTCGCTGCTTTCCATCGTGCAGATGCCGGCCGGAATCCCGGTGGGCACGCTGGCCATCGGGCGGGCCGGGGCGGTGAATGCGGCGCTGCTTGCGGCGGCGATTCTTGCAATATCCGATGCGGTGCTTGCCGAACGACTGAAAGCATGGCGCAAAGCGCAGACCGACAGCGTTGCGGATGCGCCGGCCTGATGTTCGGGCCGGGCAGTATCCTGGGCATATTGGGCGGGGGCCAACTGGCGCGGATGCTGGCGCTGGCCGCCGCGCCGCTGGGCATCCGCACGCATATCTATGCGCCGGAAGCGGAACTGCCGGCGGCGGATTGTGTCGCGGCGGTGACGCGCGCGGCTTATGATGATGCGGCCGCGCTGGAGGGATTTGCCCGTTCGGTGGATGTGATCAGCTGCGAATTTGAAAATGTGCCCGCGGCCGCACTGGCGCTGCTGGAATCATTGCGGCCGGTGCGGCCGGGGCATCAGGCCTTTGATGTCGCGCAGGACAGGGCGGCGGAAAAACGCTTTGTAGAGGCGCTGGGCATCCGGCCGGCGCCCTGGCGGACCGTGGACAGTCTGGCGGAGCTGGAAGCGGCAATCGATGTGCTGGGCCTGCCGGCGATCCTGAAAACCCGGCGCATGGGCTATGACGGCAAGGGGCAGGTGCGGCTGGACAGCGCGGCGCAGGCGGCAGACGCTTTGGCGGGCACCGGCGATGGCACAGGGCTGATTCTGGAAGGATTTGTGCGGTTCAGTGCGGAATTCTCCATCATCGTGGCCCGCGGCCCGGATGGAGCGGAAGCGCATTATCCGCCGGTGGAAAATGTGCATGAGGGCGGCATATTGCGCCAGAGCCGGGTGCCGGCGCGGGGGATTTCGGCCGCGCATCTGGAAGCCGCCACCGCGATGACGGTGCGGATTGCCGATGCGCTGGATTATGTTGGCGTGCTGGCCTGCGAATGGTTTGCCGCGGATGATGGCCCGGTGTTCAACGAGATGGCGCCGCGTGTGCATAACAGCGGGCACTGGACGATCGAGGGCGCGCAAACCTCGCAGTTTGCGCAGCATGTGCGCGCGGTGTGCGGCCTGCCGCTGGGGCCGGTGCGGTTGATGGCGCCTGAAGTGGTGATGGATAATCTGCTGGGCACCGAGCGGGATGACTGGGCGCGGCTGCTGGCCGAAGGTGGCGCTGTGCATCTTTATGGCAAGCGGGATGCGGCCCCGGGGCGGAAGATGGGTCATGTTACCTGGCTGAAAGACGGCTGAGAGGCTTTCTTCTGGCGCGGCATGTGATATTTTCACGGCCGGGAGGATGAGACAATGCAACAACGGCACATGCTTGTCGCGGGCCTGCTGGCGATGGCAGCGGGTGGTGCGGATGCGGCGGTTTCCATCGTGGCTGGCGGGATGGCGCGGGAATGTTTTCTGGCGGCCGAGCTGAAGCGGGATTATCGCACCAGCGTTGATATTTGTGATCGGGCGCTGGAGGAGGGGAATCTCTCCCGCCGGGATCGGGCGGCGACGATGGTCAATCGCGGCATCCTGTTCATGCATGCTCGCGCGCTGGACCGGGCGATATCGGATTATCGGGTGGCCATCCGGCTGCAACCGAAAATCGCGGAAAGCCATGTGAATCTGGGCATCGCGCTGTTGCAGCGGGGCGGGCAGGACCGGTTGGCGATTGCGGCGCTGACGCAGGGGCTGGAACTGGGGCCGAGCCGGCCGGAAATCGCCTATTATACCCGTGCGGTGGCGCATGAAATCGCCGGCAATGCGCGTGAAGCCTATGAGGATTATATCGCGGCAGCGGCGGCCAGACCGGATTGGGATGAGCCGGTGGAGCAGCTGAAACGCTTTACGGTGGAGCGGCGCAAGACCGGGAGCGGCTGATACGGTTATATTTGTGTAGGAAAATGTTCCACGTGGAACATTTTGGCAGTGCTGTATAAAATTGGACGCTGGGAGACTGGTCATGGATATTCGGGGGATATTCGGGCGATTGCCGGGGATTTACCCGCGATGATGGATGGCGGGAAGATTGTTGATGCGTAGGCGATTGTGCTGATTGGGAGCGCGGGCAATGCAATATGTCCTATCATGGTCATGTGCTGTTTCCCGTGGAAACCCGGAGTGAGATAGACAGCCTCGGTCCCTAAACATGTTACCGAGGCTTAAGCCGGGTTATATGGTCCGAGGAATCTAACGCCGTTGAAGTGGATCAGATGGGTTGGCGCGTCAGCAACCCATACTTCGGTTTCCCACGCGATATCAGTAAGATATTTTGCCATGACGGCGCGGTTTGGAAATGCCGTGACATAGACCAGGCCAGCCGATGATCCTGCGAAAAGCGTCATGAGTTCCGCATGACGCTTCGCGTCAACGGGTCCATGACTGGTGACGGACTCGACGAGCAGGAGCCAATTTCGCTCTGTGTAGTGGAACATGACATCTGGCATTTTGCCATGGCTATCGACCTTGACGCCAAGCCCTGCCAGGCGCTCTTCGTCGAAATAACCGAGCTTCTCGCCGGTATCGCCCGCGTAAATCAGAATGCTGTCGGGGGCAAAGCGCGGTGCGAAATCCATGATGATATCGCGGATCAACTCGCTGTGTGCGCCAGGGCTGAGCTGCAATTCCGTTCCATCGCCAAGACGAACCGGAACGCGTTGCAGATCGCGTTCTCTCGCATAGCGCTCCGCGAGCGCCTTCCACATTGTGAGATATGATGCGAGCTGCTGCTCCCATTTGGGCGTCTCAAATGTACGCACCAGCGCCAATGCGTCTGGCGCAATTTGATAAACCACTGCGGGGCTGTTCACCGCACGGTCGGGCTTGTCCGGATTATATAGGACAAGCCCTGCATCACGGAATTGATGCATGGTCTGGCGACGGAACGTCTCGCGCGTGTTCGGCGCATATTCCCGCCCGAAATGCTCCCGTATCCAATCCATGACGGGTGTGATCCCCACAAGTGGGGAGCGCGCATCGGCCCAGCTTCGATCTGGTTGAAGGTCGATCAACGCGAGCAGCGTCAAGGCTGAGCGTTCGTTAAGTTGGTGACGGGGAAATCCAAGGGCGCTTAATATCCGCAATGCGGTGTCGATATGCGGATGCGTCATGCCAGCGCATTCACTTTCTGGTCAATGGCAGTCTGGTCCAACTGCGCATATGTTCTTGCCCACTGGCCAAGTTCGATCAGGGTTTTCCGGTTGGGGTAGGGAAGGTTCTTCAGGTCGGTCGCATTGACCTGCGTATGACCATTGAAGCGCCGGAAATATTGCTCGATGACGGACGAATTGAGGTAGACGGCAAGGCCGCGCGCCATATTTTCGGACAGCGGTTTCCGGCCCTCGTGAATAACATTCAGATGGTTCTCAATACCGATCCAATCGGCGGGAAGTCTGGTTGGGTCGATGATGCTGGCCACGAGCCTGCGCTTCTCCTCCTTCGAGGAAAAGCGCCGCACAACCGTGTAGTAGCCGTTCGGATAAAGCCATTTACGTGTCGATGCATCGTCGCGAATGCAGTTGGGTTTTTTGAAAGCCGCACGCGGCCATTCGACAATATGATCCGCAAAATGCCCCGGGTATAACAATGGCACCGTCCCAGCTTCGGGTTGATCCACGAGATGCTCGCGCATTCGGAAATCGACGACAGGGCCGGTTGATACCTTCAGCCCCAGATCAGCGATGGTGAAACCGAACGCGGCATTCTGCAAAAGCGCGTCGTCACCCCCTTCGGTCGGGATATGGATGAACTGCTTGTCGTCATCAGGAAGAACGATTCGCTCGAACGCGCATTGTGTCTCACGCAGGTCGGAGAAGCTGTCATCCGTGGATGTCGAGATGCAAACGCTGCCTTGCGCCTTACCCTTGATCAGCTTGATGATGATATTCTCTTGCAGGACCCCATCATCCCTGAAGGCCCTGGTGCGCGATTCAAAAAGATGAATTTGCTCGATGGAAGCGAAACGCAGAAGGAATCGGCGAAACGGATGGTAATATGGGCCGTTGCAGAAGCTGCGGGGAATGATCGCAACGAGTTCACCACCGGCTTCCAGCAGCGCCAATGCCAGGGCGACGAAACCGGAATAGAGATTGACGGTTTCCAATCCAGCGGTGCGAAGCTGAGCGCGGTGAAGTGAGGCACTGCCAATTTTCTTATAGGGCGGATTAAGGATCGCATGCGTGAACCTTGGCCCTCGATCAAGGGCGATCATGGTTGAAGCCAGACCGATGAAATCGCCGTTGATCACGCTCACGGTTACGTCAGCATCTTCATGCCTGCGAATTTCCTTAGTCAGCCCCGGTATGATTACAGGGTCAGTCTCATAGGCCGTTGCTTCAACCTGGCCGCCGCAATTACCCGCCTGCCATCTATTCAGAAAGGCAATTGTAAGAGCGCCCAGCCCCGCACCGGCATCCAGCAATTTCGTAGTTTCAGGATAAACAGGCGAAAATTGCCTGGCCATAAAGTCTGCGATTGATGGCGGTGTAAAAAACTGGCCGAGCAAAACTTTATTGCTCGCGATCCTGGTCGGCGCATGCTGTCCACCGATTATGGTGAAGCTGTCCGGTTGCCAATCAAATAATGTATGAGGGGCTGCCAGTGATTCAACCATCCGCGAATGATAGGTGTACAGCTCGATGAGAGCAAGGCAGCTCTGCCGGCATTGGCTGCGTAAGCGGTCGGACAGGAAACGGCCCGAAGCCGGTTATTCATCGCCAGGATTGCCCATACAACGCCGGAAAAAAGGGGCCAGCGTTGGTGCTGGCCCCTTTGCTGTCGGGTTATGCCGGGCGCCTTCAGGCGGCGGCCGTTTCGCCTTCGATGGCGGGGGCGTTCATGTTGGCCACCGTGGCGCCGATTTCGATTTTGCGGGGCTTTTTATGCTCCGGCACTTCGCGGACCAGCTCGATGTGGAGCAGGCCGTTTTCGAAGCCGGCGCCGGTTACCCGGATGACGTCTGCCAACTGGAAGCGGCGTTCGAAGGCGCGCTTGGCGATGCCGCGATGCAGGAAGCTGCGCTCTGCCGGCTGGGCCTGTTCGCCCGCCTTGCCGGTGACGATGAGGCTGTTTTCCTGCACCATGATGTCCAGCTCGTCGGGCGCGAAGCCGGCGACGGCCATCGTGATGCGATACCGGTCTTCGCCCAGCTTCTCGATATTGTACGGCGGGAAGGCATTGTCGCCTTCGGCTGTGCGGGCAGCGAAATCGACCAGGCGGTTCAGATTTTCAAAGCCGATCGAGGAGCGGAGAAGAGGGGTGAGATCGAAGGTGTTGCGCATAATCCATCCTTTATAAGCAATGGGTTGGGTTTGCCCGCCAGGGTGGCCGGGCCGCCGGCGACGCAGCCCCTGAGGCGACTGCTGCCGACGGATATGAGGTAGGTTTGCCGCGCGCGGTTTCAAGGATCTGATGGCGCGGATATGGCCAAGGCTTGCGCGGGTGCGGGCCGCGCCCCTAATGGAGCAAAGCCGCTGGCGCCGCGCGCATAAGGGGTAACAGAATGCGAGTGAAGCGATGATCTCTACCAATGATATCCGGCGGTCTTTTCTGAAGCATTTCGAGGCGGCGGGGCATCGGGTGGTGCCGTCTGCGCCGCTGGTGCCGCAAAATGATCCGACGCTGATGTTTGTGAATGCCGGGATGGTGCCGTTCAAGANNGCGCCGGCGGCAAGCATAATGATCTGGACAATGTGGGCTATACCGCGCGGCACCATACCTTTTTTGAAATGCTGGGGAATTTCTCGTTCGGCGATTATTTCAAGGAACAGGCGATCACGCTGGCCTGGGATCTGCTGACGCGCGAATGGGGGATCGCGAAAGACCGGCTGACCGTGACGGTTTATCACACGGACGACGAGGCACATGCGCTGTGGAAGCAGATCGCCGGCCTGCCGGACGAGCGTATCATCCGCATCGCCACGAACGACAATTTCTGGAGCATGGGCGACACGGGCCCCTGTGGGCCGTGCAGCGAGATTTTCTTTGACCATGGGGACCATATCCCCGGCGGTCCGCCCGGCAGCCCGGATGAGGATGGCGACCGGTTTGTGGAAATCTGGAATCTGGTGTTCATGCAGTTCGAACGCGATGCCCAGGGCACGATGCATCCGCTGCCCAAGCCATGCGTCGATACCGGCATGGGGCTGGAGCGCATCGCCGCCATTCTGCAGGGCGTCACCAACAATTACGATGTCGACCTGTTCCGTCATCTGATCGCGGCATCCGAATCGGCCAGCGGCGTGGACAGCAAGGGCGAGGCGACCTTCAGCCATCGAATCATCGCCGACCATCTGCGCGCCACATCTTTCCTGATCGCCGATGGCGTGCTGCCGTCGAACGAAGGCCGCGGCTATGTCCTGCGCCG
>DITZ01000086.1:1658-11863 GCA_002422985.1 Sphingomonadales bacterium UBA6171 | reverse complement strand
GCCGATGTCCTTGTGGTTGGTCGAAAAGAACCAGCGCTGGACAAAGCTGAGATCATGGTCGTGATGATCCGCATCATGGCCATGCTGGTGCCCGAGCAGGGCGTGGGTGTCGGCTATGGTCGCCATCTCAGGTCTCCTCAGGCGGCCGCGGCTGCGACGGGGGCAGCAGCGGGCGCGGAATCAGCAGCAGGTGCAGCAGCCGGCGTGATGGCGGCGGCAACGGCCGCCGGGGTCGGCGGCGTGCGGTCGTCCACGATGCCGGGGCCGGTCGGCGCGATGCCGTCGGCACGCTGCTTCATGCGGACCCAGGCCTTGAACTGCGCTTCGGGCAGCACTTCGACCGCGATGGGCATGAAGCCATGCTTGGTGCCGCACAGCTCCGAACATTGGCCATAATAGACGCCGGGACGGTCAGCCTTGAACCAGGCTTCGTTCAGGCGGCCGGGAACGGCATCCATTTTGACCCAGAAGGAGGGAACGGCCCAGCTGTGCAGCACATCGGCTCCCGTGATGATGAGCTTCACCGTCTTGCCGGCGGGCACCACCAGGCGGTTGTCCACGTCCAGCAGATAGGGCACGCCCTCTTTGCTGGCGGCGGCCTTGTCCAGCGGCAGACTGTCGAAGCTGATGCCGCCATAATCGGGATATTCATAGCCCCAATACCATTGATAGCCGGTGATCTTGATGGTCACATCGGCCTTGGGCGGGTCATATTGATTGGCGAGCAGCCGGAAGGACGGCACGGCGATCACCAGCAGCACCAGGGCGGGGATCGCCGTCCAGATAATCTCCAGTTGCAGATTGTGGGTGGTCTTTGAAGGAACCGGGTTGGCAGCGGCGCGGAAGCGGACGACCACAAAGAGCATCAGCACCAGCACGAAGATCGAAATGGTAAAGATGATCGGGTTCAGGAACCAGTTCATCATCTTGTGGGCTTCGACGCCGATCGGGGTCATCGGTGCCTGCATCGCGATGCCGCGATCGACCGGCTGGCCGATGCCGGGCGTTGGCGCCGTGCGCGTATAGCCCTCACCGGCCGCGGCCATCTGCGTCGCGCCTTGCGCGCCAGCAGCGTCGTTCCCAGCGGCAGCCGCCGCCGGCGCGGCGGTCGCCGCCGCAGCAACCGGCGCTGCGGCCGGCTGCGGCGCGGCATTATCCAGCGCCGATCCTGTCACGGCGCTCAGCAGTGCTGCACCCAGAACCGCGCCCTTCAGGCCAGAAGCCCAACCCTTGATCATTCCTGTTCCTTGCCTCTGACGGATTCGATTCAAGCAGTAGGGCCATAAACGGGCCATCAATGGGCGACAAGGGTGATTGATGAACGTGCGACAACTCGGCTGCCGCGGGGCGAACAGCGCGCCGGCGCTGCTGGCGGCGAATCCGGGCATTTCGGCGGCTTTCCCTGCCCCGCGCCGCCCGCTATCATGGGCGTATGACCCGATTTACCGTCAATGGCAGCCCGATCGAATATCAGCTTTCGCCCGACACGCCGCTGTTGTGGGCGCTGCGCGATGCCTCCAACCTGACCGGCACGAAGTTCGGCTGCGGCGCCGGGCTGTGCGGCGCGTGCACCGTGCATGTGGATGGTGTGCCCACGCGTTCCTGCCAGGCGACCATCGGCGCGCTGGAGGGCACATTCGTGACCACCATCGAGGGTTTGTCGGACGACCGGTCGCACCCCTTGCAGCGCGCCTGGATCGAGCATCAGGTGCCGCAGTGCGGCTATTGCCAATCGGGCATGCTGATGGCGGCCGCCGCCCTGCTGAAAGCCAACAGCAGCCCGACGCCGGCAGACATCCGCGAGGCGATCACCAACCTGTGCCGCTGCGGCACCTATCCGCGCATAGAGGCCGCGATTCTGCGCGCGGCGGAGATGATGCGCGGTTGAAAATTGGCGACTGATGCAATGTATTTATGCGCATAATTCATGCGCAGGGACCCGATGATGCCCGCTACCCTAATCGATGAACGGCGCAGGCCTGCCAATGTTTCGCTGCCGGCTGGTCTGGTGGAGGAGGCGCGGCGACTGGATATCAACCTGTCCCGCGCCTGTGAGGATGGGCTGCAACGGGCGGTCGCAGCGGCGCGACGCGCGTCGTGGCTGGCTGAGAATCAGGCGGCGCTGGAAGAATCCAACGCCTGGGCGGAGGCGAACGGACTGCCGCTGGCAGCGCTTCGGCTGTTCTGATGGCCAGGTTCGACGTTTGCCGCTCCCGCAATGCCCCCGGCCCGCTGCTGCTTGCCCGCTGCTGCTTGATTGTCAGGCGGATGTTCTGGGGCAGCTGACAACCCGTTTCGTTGTGCCGCTTGTGCCGGCAACGGAAGCGCCGCGGCCGATCGCACGGCTCAACCCGCAGTTCAGCATCGGCGGCGTGAGCCATGTGATGCTGACCCAGGTCGCAGCCGCGGTGGCCGCCGCCGAACCGGGTGAAACGCTTTGCTCGCTTGCCGATCAGGAATATGTCGTTGGCACCGCGCTGGATATGCTGCTGAGCGGCGTGTGACCACACAGCCGGACCGGCCACACAGCCGGACCGGCCACACAGCCGGACCGGGCGCTGTTGTTCGTCCGGTCCGGCAGGGTGAGCGGCGGGCCGGACCCGTCAGATATCCGCGTAGACGTGCCGTTCCGCTTCGCCGCCGGGGTGCGTTACCGCGCCCAGCCAGGCGGGACCGACGGTGCGGCTGTAGCGATAGAGCGCGCCGGACTGATAATCGTTGATGCGCGGCTGCCATTGGGCGCGGCGCTCTGCCAGGATGGCGTCGTCCACCAGCAGGTCGATGGTGCCGGCGGTGGCGTCGATCCGGATAATGTCGCCATTTTCCACCAGCGCGATCGGGCCGCAATCGGCGGCTTCCGGGCCGACATGGCCGATGCAGAAGCCGCGCGTGGCACCGCTGAACCGGCCATCGGTGATAAGCGCGACCTTGTCGCCCATCCCCTGCCCGTAAAGCGCTGCCGTGGTGGCGAGCATTTCGCGCATCCCGGGGCCGCCCTTTGGCCCTTCGTAGCGGATGATGATCACTTCGCCTTCTTCGATGGTGCGGGCCTCGACCGCTGCGAAACAATCCTCCTCGCAATCGAACACATGCGCCGGGCCTTCGAATGCGAGCTTTGACATGCCGGCGACCTTCACGATGGCCCCGTCGGGCGCGAGGCTGCCCTTCAGCCCGACCACGCCGCCCGTGGGGGTGATGGGATTGGAAACCGTGCGGATCACATCCTGATCGGCGTTCCAGCGCACGGATTCGAGATTCTGGGCGATGGTCCTGCCCGTCACCGTCATGCAGTCGCCGTTGAGAAAGCCGCCTTCCAGCAGCGTTTTCATCGCCATATAGATGCCGCCGGCGGCATGCATATCTTTCGCCACATAGCGGCCGCCGGGCTTCAGATCAGCGATATAGGGCGTGGTGCGGAAGATTTCCGCCACGTCGAACAGGGTGAAGCGGATGCCGGCCTCATGCGCCATGGCGGGCAGATGCAGCGCGGCGTTGGTGCTGCCGCCGGTGGCCGCCACGACGCGGGCGGCGTTCACAAAGGCGTCCTGTGTGCAGATGTCGCGCGGGCGGAGATTATTCTCCAGCATGTGCATCACGGCGCGGCCGGCGTCGCGGGCGATGTCGGCGCGGCTGGCATAGGGGGCGGGCACCATATTGCTGTTGGGCAGCGAAAGCCCGATGGCTTCGGCGACGCCCGCCATGGTGTTGGCGGTGAACTGGCCGCCACAGGCACCATGGCCGGGGCAGGCGACCTTTTCCAGCGCGATCAGCTCCTGCAGCGGGCAATGGCCGGCGGCATATTGGCCCACGGCCTCGAACACGTCGACGACGGTCACATCCTTGTCATGATAGCGGCCGGGCAGGATGGAGCCGCCATAGACGAACACGGAGGGCACGTTGAGGCGGAGCATCGCCATCATCATGCCGGGCAGCGATTTGTCGCAGCCGGCAAAGCCCACGAGCGCATCATAGCAATGGCCGCGCACCGAAAGCTCGACCGAATCCGCGATCACCTCGCGCGAGACGAGCGAGGATTTCATGCCCTGATGGCCCATGGCGATGCCGTCGGTGACGGTGATGGTGTTGAAGCGGCGCGGCGTGCCACCCGCGGCGATCACGCCTTCGCGGGCGATGTCGGCCTGTTCATCCAGCGTGGTGTTGCAGGGCGCGCTGTCATTGCCCGCCGAAACGACGCCGACAAAGGGCCGGGCAATATCTTCTTCCGTCAAGCCCATCGCATAATAATAGCTGCGGTGGGGGGCCTTTGACGGACCAACGGAGACGTGACGGCTGGGCAGCTTCGATTTGTCGAACGGCATGATGGCCTCTGGCTTCGCTTTTTTCGGAGGCGTCGCGTTGCGCCCCAAGCGTGGCCGCCGTCAAGCCCTGCGCGGGCGATTATGTCTGGCCGGCATTTGCGGGCTGCTGCGGAGCCGGGCGAATGGATTGCGCATGGGGGCTTTTACGGATCAGTCTCCTGGGATGTGCGGCGTCGCTGTCATGCGGGCCGGTTCAGGGAAAGCATCACTCAGTTGGCGCGCCAGCGGCGATACCAATCAACGAAGCGCGGCACACCCACGTCGATGCTGGTGGTGGGGGCATAGCCATGATCGGCGGCAATGGCGCTGATGTCGGCATAGGTGTCCATCACGTCGCCGGGCTGCATCGGCAGAAACTGTTTTTCGAGCGTTCGGCCGCAGGCTTCCTCGATGATGGAGACGAGGCGCATCAGCGGCTCTGAACGGTGATTGCCGATATTATAGATGGCGTGCGGCGCGATGCTGCCACCGGGCTTTTCCAGCCCGTTATCGGCCGGGGGCTGATCATGGCAGGCGATGATGCCGCTGACGATATCGTCGATGAAGGTGAAATCCCGGCGCATGTCGCCATGATTATAGATGTTGACCGGCTTGCCGGAGAGGCAGGCCTCGGTGAACTGCCACACCGCCATGTCGGGCCGGCCCCAGGGGCCATAGACGGTGAAGAAACGCAGGCCGGTGAGGCCGATGCGATAGAGGTGCGCATAGCTTTCCGACAGAAGCTCGCCGCTTTTCTTGGTGGCGGCATAGAGCGAGACCGGCCGGTCCGCCCGATCGCTCACCCGGAACGGCAGGCTGCTGTTGCCGCCATAGACGGAGGAGGAGGAGGCATAGACCATGGGCACATGCAATTGGCGCGCCAGCTCCAGCATATTCAGATGGCCGACCAGATTGTTGCTGGAATAGTCATGCGGATGATCGATGGACCAGCGCACGCCCGGCTGGGCGCCCAGATGGATGATGGCGCTGATGCTGTGGCGGGCGATGGCCGGCTCCAGCACCTGCCGGTCCGCAAAGCTGAGATCAAGATCGGTGAAATCGCCGCCGCTGGCGATGATGTCGGCGATACGCGCGGCCTTGAGCGCCGGATCATAATAAGGAACGCGGCAATCCACGCCGACCACCGACTCGCCGCGCGCCATCAGCCTTTTGGCAACGGCATGGCCGATGAAGCCCGCCGTCCCGGTTACCATTATTGCCATGCCCTGCCCTCATTCTGCCGTTCAGCCGCGCCCGGCTTTACGGCCGACCCTGCTTGAAGCTGCGCGCGCGCAACGGCTTGAGGCTGCGCGCGCAACGGCTTGAAGCTGCGCGCGCGCAACGGCCGGCCATAAACCATTATCCTGCTGGAAATGCCGGGCGACTTGTCCTAATCGTCGTGCCGACATGTCCCGCACCCATATCCTTGAGCCGTACACCCGCCGTGTCAACGACACGCGGCACCTCGTCTTGAAGATCCTGCTGTTCGCGGCGCTGATTTCCTTTGCGATGGTGCTGGGCTTTCTGGTGGCGCTGCTGCCGATGAGCTATATCATCGTGCCGCTGCTGCCGCTGATCGGGCTGTTCGGGCTGGCGTTGTGGATGGCGCCGGATATTGATCCCGAACTGGACGGCACGGTGCGCAAGCTGCTGCTGCTCTTCCTGCTGATCATGATGGTCTATCCCGACTATGTGGCCTTCACCTTTCCGGGCATCGGCTGGATTTCCTTTGGCCGCATGGCGATGGGGCTGACCTTCATCCTGGGCATGTATGCCATCGCCACCTCCTCGCGGGTGCGCGGGCTGATTGCCGAGATTATCACCAGCGTGAAGCCGATTTACTGGTCTTTCCTGCTGCTGGTGATCCTGCAATTGCTGCTGGGCGTCGTGTACGCCAAGATCAGCGCCCGGCTGATGTTCGCACAGATATTCTGGTATTATATGTTCATCGTCTCCTGCTGGGTGTTCTCGCAGGATCGCAGCGCCCGGCGGCTGTTCCAGATAATGGTTATCGGTGCGGCGGTGCAAAGCGTCTATGGGCTTGGCGAATGGTTCATGCAGAAGCCGATCTGGACGGATTATATCCCGCCCTTCATGCGGATTGATGCGGAACTGCTGGCCGGCATAACCGGCTATACCGCGCGCGCCGGCGGTGCCTATCGCGTGGCCTCGGTCTATCTCACCTCGCTCGCCTTTGCGGAGGCCGTAGGGTTGACGCTGCCCTTTGTCGTCCATGCGGTGTTTGCCGCGCGCAGCACCTGGTTCCGTATCTCCGCCATATTCCTGGCGCTGTTCCTGATCATCAACGGCAGCCTGACAGACGCGCGTTCGGCGCTGATCGGCTCGGTGATCGGTGTTCTCGGCATCCTGGGGCTGTGGAGCCTGCGCCGATATTTCACCCATCAGAAAGAGCGGGACATCATCGCTCCGGCCCTTTTGTGGGCCATGCCAGCGATCGGCGGGCTGATGACGGTGGCGGTGATGTTCTTCCCGCGCTTCAATTCGATGGTGTTCGGCGGCGTGCAGCATGTCGGCTCGACCGAGGCGCGCGAGGCGCAATGGGCCATCGCATGGGACCGCCTGGCCACCAACCCGCTGGGCTTCGGGCCGTTTCAGGCGGCGGACATCATCGGCTATCGCAACGGCGAGTTTCTGACGCTCGACAGCTTCTACATCAATCTGCTGATGGATTATGGCGTGATCGGCTTTGTGCTGTTCATGCTGTTTTTCCTGCTCGCCGCCGCCGTCGCGGTGCGCACCTATATTCTGGCCGACAATGAGGAAGAGCTGATTGCCGCGCCGCTGGCGGTTGCGATGCTGTCCTTCCTGGTTATCAAGTCGGTGCTTTCACAAACCGAGAATCATTATCTCGCCTATGCCATGGCGGGCTGCATCGTGGCGCTGAACTGGCGGCAGCAGCAGCGTCTGGCCAGGGCCGCCCCCGCCCCGGTGGACGATATGGTGCCGGCGCCTGTCGCATTGCCGGCTGCACATGGCTATGGCCTTGCCCGCACACGATAGGATTCGCCGGTCGGCAGCTTTGCCTCCGGCTGGATAGCCAAGGCTGAACAGCCACAATAAGCGACCGGAAAAAGGGTGACCAACGATGAAACTCCTCTGTGGCAACAGCAACCGCATGCTTGCGGAGGATATTGCCCGCTATCTTGAAGTGCCATTGACCGAAGCCTCCGTCCGGCGCTTTGCCGACGAGGAAGTGTTTGTGGAAATCCATGAAAATGTGCGTGGAGAGGATGTGTTCGTCATCCAGTCCACCTCGGCGCCGGCCAATGACAATCTGATGGAGCTGCTGATCTGCATCGATGCGCTGCGGCGCGCGTCGGCCAAGCGGATTACCGCCGTGCTCCCCTATTTCGGCTATGCCCGGCAGGATCGCAAACCGGGGCCGCGCACGCCGATTTCGGCCAAGCTGGTGGCCAATCTGATTACCGTGGCGGGCGCGTCGCGGGTGCTGTCGGTTGATCTGCACGCCGGGCAGATTCAGGGCTTTTTCGATATTCCGACGGATAATCTCTATGCCGCCCCGGTGATGTCGGCCGATATTCATGCGCGCTATCCGCAATATCAGGGCAAGCTGATGGTGGTGTCGCCCGATGTGGGCGGCGTGGTGCGCGCCCGCGCGCTGGCGCGGCGGCTGAATAACGCCCCGCTCGCCATCGTGGACAAAAGGCGCGAACGGCCCGGCGAATCCGAAGTGATGAATATCATCGGCGACGTGGAAGGCCGCTTCTGCATCCTGATCGACGATATCGTCGATTCCGCGGGCACCTTGTGCAATGCCGCCAAGGCGTTGCAGGAGGCCGGGGCAGCCGGTGTCGCGGCCTATGTGACGCACGGTGTGCTGTCGGGCGGGGCGGTTGCGCGGGTGGAAGGCTCGGCACTGAAGGAACTGGTGATTACCGATTCCATCCAGGGGACGTCCGCCGTGGCCGACGCCGGCCGCATCCGGCCGCTTTCCATCGCGCCGCTGATCGGCGAGGCGATCCGGCGGATCGCCGACGAAAGCAGCGTTTCCAGCCTGTTCGACTGAACCGCCCTATCCTCTCCTGCCAGCAGCTGGCGGGTGTAGCCGCGCGGGGCATTATTCAGCCGACGCGCTGCACTGGCCTTGCCGGCGCGCGGCTCCTTGCCCGCGCATCTTCCCGTGCCTCGCTTCTGGCAACAGTCGGCAGATGTTTATGGCGACGGACCGCACCCGCTGCCGCAGTTCAGCGTCAGATGATCGTCAGAACAGCATGGAAAATGCGGCATTGGAGCGCTTTTCCACCCTGTTGGCCCGCCCGGTTTGACAGGCCCATGGCCCGCCCTCTAATGCCCGCTGCGCAAGCGGGTGTAGCTCAATGGCAGAGCAGCAGCTTCCCAAGCTGAATATGAGGGTTCGATTCCCTTCACCCGCTCCATTTCCCAGTCCGCCGGATTTGTCTTTTCCTGCGCCACACCGGCCGAATGGGCTGCGGGCGTCCGTGGGTGACGGCGGCTTATTCTGTTGGCATTGCCTAAGCGGGTAGCCGGGACGCGGCCCTGCTTCTTTCGCTCAAGGTTGCAGGAAATCCGGGATGACCCCGCGTGCAGCCCAATAGCCCGTCTGCCGGGCGGTCCGGAAACGGGGCGCGGCGTTACCATATGCCAGCCGCTGACCCGTGCCGGATGACAGCAGGGGGTCGGGTCGGTAATACTGTCCCATGACACTTCCCCGCACCACCGATGGCTGTTGGACTGGATCGCCATGTGGCGCTCGCTACAGTCCGGCTTGATGGAATGCGCCCACCTGTTACGGGTTCTGAGCAGCGGATTTAAGGAGACTTCATGTCTGATGATAGCGACGGATCGGGAAAAAAGGTCAGGCTGTCGAAGGACAGCTGGCTGAAACATACTCTGTGCAAGATAGGCGATGTAGGCGTTGCTGCTATTGAAATAGAATCCCTGGCAAAAGAGCTTAAAGTAACCAAGGGAAGCTTCTATTGGCATTTTCAGAATAGAGATTCGCTGCTATCGGAAACGCTTAGATATTGGTATAATTCGGCCACCATGGCAATTGGTCTGGTTGGCAAGCGCGATTATAACGCCCCGCTGGATCGGTTGCGGTATTTCTTCACCCTGGCTTTGAATAACAGCCCGGACGTTCCCGGCGGCCCCGTCGAGCAGGCGCTGCGGGAATGGGCACGCGTGTCCGACCTTGCGGCTGAAACCACAAGGCGCGTCGATCAGGATCGCATGAGCCTGATCGCCGATGCCTATGTCGAACTTGGTCAGAGCAGGGAGCAGGCGCGCCAGACTGCGGCCATGGCGCTCGCCCATATCATCGGTCTCAATATCCTCATGCGGTCGAAAAGCCCGCAGCAGCAGGCCGAAGATATCAGGGCCTTCCTCGACCTGTTCGTGTCAGCGACGGTCAGAGAGGATATCGCCAGGTCTTGATGTCGATGAAAGCGCCGGTCAGGCCGTTTCACCGGCCGGTTGCACGGCTTTCAACGTATAGCAGATGTTTCGGCTGGCAGACGTGGCGGTGCAGGACAGCTACTGCCCTGCACCGCCTGTCGATCAGAACTTGATTTCTACGCTCGCACCCACTTCACGCGGACGTTCGTAGATGATGTAGGCGCCAAGTGGTCCCGGCGAAATTTGCTGGGCCACCGCTGCATTGGTGAGATTCTTCGCGAATATCCGGAAAGTAAGATCATCATCCGGGCTGGTCCAGCCGATCTCTCCGGTGACGAGCTCGTAGGAATCCTGCCCGAAAGTATTGAGATAATCATAATAGACCGTGCTGGAATGGAAGACACTTCCGCCGATGAAGGCTTTTCCTTCCAGTGCATCGAAGCTGTAGCGCCCGCCGAGCGACAGCGTGAACTCAGGCGTGCGGATCAGCTGGTTGCCCGATGCATCGAC